>JAUHYB010000488.1 GCA_030426745.1 bacterium | reverse complement strand
CGCTCCCAACGGCTTCGACCTCGCAGGCCATCTGTTCAACGGCCAGGCCGCCGGCGAAGGAGAGCTGTGCGTCGCCCGCGATCCCCTTTCGGTTCTTTCTGCTTACGAGGCCGGGATCGAGAACTGGGATTGGTCATCCGGCTTCGATGCGGTGGTCGGGGTATTCATCCAGTTTGCCGGCCCCGCCTTGCGCGCGCGCCTGGTCGACTCGCCGCGGCTGATCGCGCGGGCGGAGGGCGGCACGCTCGAGCTGTTCGACGCGGACGCCGCGCGCCGCCTCGTGCGCGGCCCGGGCGACGCGCCGGCGACCGACGCGGACGCCGCGCGCATCGGCGCGGGCCTCGCGGTCGAGCGCGCCGGGCGCCACGGTTGCGCGGGGTGTCCGACGCCTTGCGGGTGGGTCTTCGACCGCCCCGGCGGCCGGCGCGGCGCGCGCTACTCGGCGGTCGAGTCGCTGGGCCCGCGCCTGGGCCTGACCGACGCGGACGACGTGCTGGCGCTGCTCGACGCTTGCGACGCCGTCGGCGTCGACGCGAAGGAGGTCGGCGAGCGCCTGGCGCGCGCGGTCGAGCGCGGCGCGGCGCCGGCCGGCGACCGCGACGCGTTGCGCGCGCGGATCGACGCCCTGGCGAAGGGGGAGGGGCCGCTCGTCGACGAGCGGGACGGCGACGAGGTGCGGCGCGTGCGCGGCCAGGTCGTGCGGGAGCCGGTCGCGCGGAGCGGGCGCGGCGGCGCGTCCTTGCTGGGCCAGTGCGTCTCGCCGCGCGGCGCGGATCCGATGCGCGCGTTCCCCTTCCTGGCGACCGACGGCGCGCCGATCGACGCGAGCGCGTTGCGGTTGCCGTTCGCGTTGCCCGCGGGCGCGAGCGACGCGGCGACGGACGTCGCGAAGGGGAGGCTGGTGTGGTGGCACGAGAACCTGTCGGCGGCGCTCGACGCGACGGGCTTCTGCGCGTTCTCGGCGGCGGCCTTGCTGGCCGACGGCGTCGCGGACGCGGACGAGCTGGCGCGGTGGATCCTGCCGGCGGCGTGGCGCGGCGCGGAGGAGGAGCGGGGCTCCGCGGCGAACGCGCTGCAGTCGCTCGGCGCGTCCGTCGTGCTCGTGCAGCGCGCGCTGAACCGCGCGTGGGGCGAGCCCGAGGGCGCGGACGCGCCGGCGTGGGCGCGCGCGCGGATCGACACGCCGGACCTCCTGGGCGAGTACCGCGCACTGCGCGGCGTCGACGCGCGCGGCGCGATCGACGCAGCGGCGTGGCGACAGGTCGGCGACGACGCGCTCGCCCGCGAGGCCGGCCGCCGCTTCGGCGGTGCGCGGACGGACGGCGAGGCGACGACCGCGACGACGACATCGATCACGACATCGACGACGGGCGCGACGACCGGCGACGCACGGGCCGCGCGCGCTCCCGCGTCCCGCGACGCCGCGCCGGACCCGAGGCCGCGCGGCGCGCGCGTCGAGCTGCGCGCCGCCGGCGCCTTCGGCCGACGCCTGACCGCCGTGGACCCCGACTGGCCCGTGCCGCTGACCGTCGCGGAGCTGCGCGACGCCCTCCGCGCGCGGGACGCGGAGCTCGCGCGCTGGCTCGGCGATCCCGGCGCTCCGCTGGCGACGGTCTGGCGCGACGGCCGCCGGTTGGCCGAGGACGCGCGGATCCGGGCCGGTGACGCCTTGGAGCTGGTCGTGGCGATCAGCGGCGGGTAGAACGTTCCGCCCGATGGATGCCCCGCAGATCCTGATCGTGAAGACCGGTGCCCTGGGCGACGTGCTGCGCACGACGTCCATCCTGCCCGGGCTGCGCGCCGCGCACCCCGGCGCGGAGATCGCCTGGGTGACCGCGCCGGCCGCGCGCGACCTGCTGGAGAGCAACGACGAGATCGACGCGCTGCTCGACGTCGATCCCAAGGACGCGGCGGCCGTCGCCGCGCTCGCCGAGGACCTGGCGGAGGATCGCTGGGACTGGGTGATCTCGCTGGACGACGAGGAGCCCCTGTGCGCGCTGGCGACGCGCCTCGCGCCGACGCGACTGTCGGGCGCGCACCTCGACGCGAACGGCGCGCGCACATACAGCGACGACACGGCGCCGTGGTTCGACATGGGCCTCCTGTCGAAGCAGGGCAAGGAAGCGGCGGACCGCGCGAAGGTCGTGAACGAGCGCAGCCACCCCGCGATCTACGCGGACATGCTCGGCATCGAGATGGGGCGGCCGGAGCTGGAGCTGCCGCTCGACAGTTTGGAGCGCGCCGGAGCGTTCGCGCGTCGTTGCGGGCTCGACGCGGTCGAGGTGCTCGTGGGCCTGAACACCGGCGCCGGCGGGCGCTGGACGTCGAAGGCGCTGCCGGAGGACCGCGTGGTCGAGCTGGCGCGCAACCTGGACGTGGCGCTCGACGGTCGCGCGGCCTTCCTCGTGCTGGGCGGGCCGGAAGAGGCGGAGCGCAACGCGCGCATCCTCGCCGCGCTCGAGGCCGCCGGCGTGCGCGGCGTCGACGCGGGCACGGACAACACGCTGCCGGACTTCGGCGCGGTCGTCGACCTGTGCGACCTGTTGATCA
>JAUHYB010000487.1 GCA_030426745.1 bacterium | reverse complement strand
TCCCACCGCGCGCCCCACCACCCCTTCGAGCCCCACGACCTCGGCGGCGACCGCATCGCCCCCGCGTCGGCGCTGTGCTGCCGGACGTGGGTCCGCGAGTAGGCGGTGCGGCACACCCCTCTACGCACGGTTCATGCGCTCGGCTGTCGCGCGGGCGCTTGGCTCCGATCGACGTGAAGTGCGCACGGAAGAGCCATAGCGCGTCGGCCGGCCGTCCGGCCTATCCCTCGAACGACGTTCGCAGCTCGACCAAGATCATCGCTGCGCGCTCGGCACGACTCTCCGTTCGCTCGATCCCCATTCGATCCTCCGCGAGCTCGAGCAGGAGCCGGCGAACATCATCTCGGTCTTCGCCTCGTCGCAGCGCCGCTTCGACGGCCGGGACGTAATCCTGGTACTCGTCCCGCGCACGCGGCTCGCTCGAGACACCGATCGGATCCCAGACGAAGTAGAGGATCTCTCCGATCCTCCTGCGGAACGCGCGGTCTTGCTGCAAGTCCCGTTCACTCATGGCACCGCAGTCTACCGGACTCCGGCGCGCGCTTCGGACCGCCGAACGAGGAACGCCCGCGCGATCACTCGCGCGGGCGTTCCGTTCGTTCGCCGTCGCTGCGCTGCGGCCTAGTTGAAGTCGTAGATGTACGACAGGCGCAGCTTGTTCAGGATGCAGTAGTCCATCGTGTTCAGCAGCTTCAGGTCGGCGTCGCCGCGGTCGTTGAAGCCGCGGACCTGGGGCTTGCGCATCACGACGAAGCGGCGCGAGGTGTGGTCGTCGGCCTCGTAGGCGCCGGGGCGCAGGTAGCCGGCCAGCTCGACGTTCAGGTTGCCGGTGTAGAAGACGCGCACGCGGTGCAGGTCGTCGTCGGTGGCGACCTGCTTCAGGTGGCGGTCGCCGGCCTCGTCGAGGAACTCGTGCGCGACCAGGATCTCGTCCAGGTTGACGTGCAGGAGCGGCGTCTGGATGCGCTCGCAGGTCTTCAGGTCGACCAGCGTCGCGTCGCGCACCTTCAGGAAGTAGCGCCGACTCTCGTCGAGCACCTGCGAGAGGCGCGTGTACTTGTTCTCGACGTTCCCCTTGATCAGGAAGGAGTCGGTCAGGAAGAGGTCCGAGACGATCGTCAGCATGGAGGCGACTCGCAGGGGGCTAGGTCGCGAGGGCGGTGAGGCGAGGCCGCAGCTCACCGGCGAGGTAGAAGGATCCGATCACGAGCACCCACCCACCTCCGGCGGCGTCCGCGAGCGCGAGGTCGAGGGCTCGGTGCGGATCCGGCTCGCAGGCGACCCGAAGGCCGGCCGTGCGCGCCCGCTCCGCGAGGTCCTCGGCCGCGAGCAGCGGCCCGGTGCGCGAGGTGGTGCACCAGACTGTATCGGTCCGCCCGTGCATCGCCTTGAGAACGGCGGCGTGCTGCTTGTCCTTGCCCAGGGCCAGGACGACGCGCGGCGGGTCGGGGAAGCGCGCCGTCAGGCCGTCGAGGAGGGCGCTGACGGAGCTCGCCACGTGGGCCGCGTCGAGGTGGACGGGGACGTCGCCCACGCGGAAGTCCTCCCAGCGACCGGGGATACGCGCGAGGGCGCGGGCCTCGGGGCCGTCGAGGAGGGCGCCCGTGATCGCGGCGCCGTCCGCGCCGACGGCCCCCCGGGCGCCCAGCTCGTCGAGCACCCGGGCCGCCAGGATGCGGTTGCGCGAGGGGAAGGGCCCCGCGAGCACGATCGGGACCAGGCGGGCGCCGCGCTCGGCGCACAGGGCCTCGAGGACGGCGAGCGGGTCGTCCTCGGGCGCGCCGCGGGTCACGCCGGTCAGAAGAACCCCCTTTGCGGGAACGATGGACCCCTTTTCACGGGCGATCTCCGCTCGCGTGTCTCCCAGCACGGCGGTGTGCTCGAGGTCCACGTTCGTCACGACGCAGACCTCGCCGTCGATCGCGTTCGTCGAGTCCAGGCGGCCGCCGAGACCCACCTCGATGACCCCCCACTCGACCCCCTGGGAGGCGAAGATGTGGAACGCGGCCGCGGTCATCAGGTCGAACCAGGTCGCCGCGCCGGCGGGCGTCCCGGCGGCGGCGCCGGCCTCGCGGGCGCCCCAGGCGGCCTCCAGCCCCTCGGCGAGGACGTCGTCGGCGACCCCCTCGCCGCCGACGCGGACCCGCTCCCGGGGGTGTTCCACGTGGGGCGAGGCGTAGACGCCGGTCTTCCGCCCGGCCCGCTCCAGCCCCGCGCCGACCCAGGCGCAGACCGATCCCTTGCCCTTCGTCCCGGCGACGTGCACGGCCCGGAAGCGGCGCTCGGGGTTCCCCATGCGCGCCAGCAGGTCGCGGACCGGCTGCAGGTCGCGCTCCCAGTCCCGCCGATCCCGGCGCTCCCAGTCGACGATGGTGTCCATCCGCGCGAAGGCGGCGTCGAGGCGCGAGGGGCGAGGATCGGGGCTGGGGGGCGTCACGGGCGCCCAAGGTAGCGGCGCGCGCGTGGACGGGAATACGGCGCCCGGGAGTACCGTGCCGCAACTGATTGTCCCGCGCCCGGCTGTGCCGGCACAGCCGGGCGCGGGACAATCAG
>JAUHYB010000486.1 GCA_030426745.1 bacterium | reverse complement strand
CCTACACCGAGATCTTCGAGGAGAAGGGCGTGGTCACCTCCGACGGCGCGAAGGCCTGGTCGCGCCTGGTGCGCCCCGAGTTCCGCGTGATGGCCGTCGCGACCAAGGACGGCGAGATCCAGCGCGGGCGCGAGTCCGTCGGCGCGACCGGCGGGTGGAACTGCCTGTTCCAGCACGCGCAGCCCGAGGAGCTCACCGACCGCGCCGCGCGCACGGCCGTCGACCTGCTCGACGCGCGCTACCCCGACGGCGGTCGCAAGAAGGTGCTCTTGTCCCCCAGCCTGGTCGGCATCCTCACGCACGAGGCGATCGGCCACACCGTCGAAGCGGACTTCGTCGCGTCCGGCTCCTGCGCGCGCGGCAAGCTCGGCGAGCGCGTCGGGTCCGACCTGGTCACGCTGTGCGACTCCGGCCACTCCGAGTACCACGACGGCGCGGGCGGGTCGCTGCCCGTCGACGACGAGGGCGTGCCGACGCAGCGCACCACGATCATCGAGGGCGGCGTGCTGAAGAGCTACCTGCACGACCGCGAGTCCGCGGCCGAGTTCGGCGTCGCGCCGACCGGCAACGCGCGCGCCTGGGAGTACGGCGACGGCCCGCTCATCCGCATGCGCAACACCTACATCGCGCCCGGCACGCAGAGCTTCGACGAGCTGGTCGCAGGCATCGACGACGGCCTCATGCTGGACGGCGCCGCGAACGGCCAGGCCGACTCGAACGGCGAGTTCATGTTCGGCACGCTCGTCGCGCGGCCCATCAAGAACGGCAAGCTCGGCGAGCTGCAGCGCGGCGTGAACATCTCCGGCCAGGCCTTCGACGTGCTGAAGAGCGTCGACGGCGTCTCCAGCGAGTTCCGCTGGGACCTGGGATCGGGCTACTGCGGCAAGGGGCAACCCGCGAAGGTCGACGCGGGCGGACCGTGGGTCTCCTGCGAGGTGCTGGTCGGAGGGCGTCAGTCGTGAGCGGCACCGACCTCCAGCAGGACCGCGGCGCGCTCGTCGCCGAGTTGCAGGCGCGCGCCGAAGCGCTGCGCGACGCGGCGATCGGCGCCGGCGCGCAGCAGGCCGAGGTCTACGCCGTGCGCGCGGAAGGCGTCGGCGTCGAGTTCGAGCAGGGCGACCTGAAGCTGACGCAGGTCGAGGACGGCACCAGCCTGGGCGTGCGCGTCTTCAAGGACGGCCGCCTCGGCTTCGCGTCGACGAACCAGGGCTCCCCCGAGGCGCTGGCGCAGACCGCGCGCGACGCGCTCGCGCTGTGCGCGCTGAACCCGCCGGACGACGCGAACCGCCTGCCCGAGACGCGCCCCGAGGCGCCGGCGCTGGACCTGATCGACGGCACGCTCGACGCGTACGGCGTCGACGAGGTCGTCGAGCTCGGCGCGGAGCTCCTGCGCAAGTCGCGCCGCGGCGACGACCGCCTGTCCGTCGACAAGGCGTCGGTCGACCTGACGCGCGCGTCGCACTGCGTCGTGAACTCCGAGGGCGTCGCGCGGACCGAGTCCGACGTGATCCTCGGCACCAGCGTGTTCGGCATGGCGGTCGACGGCGACGACGTCGGCGGCTTCCACTACACCGGCGACAACCTGCGCACGGCGAACGGCGTGCACGAGTCGATCGCCGCCAGCGCCGACGAGTTCGCGGACGTCGCGCTCGGCAACCTCGGCGCGGGCACCGGCGAGAGCTACAAGGGGCCCGTGCTGTTCTCGCCGGACGCGGTGCTGTCGCTGTTCGTCTCGCCGGTCGTGTCCGCCGCCGGCGCCGTCGCCGTGCAACGCGGACGCTCCGCGCTCGCCGGCAAGCTCGAGCGAGCGATCGCCTCGCCCGCGATCACGATCGTCGACGACCCCTTCGACCTCGCGCTGGTCGGCGCGTCGACCTTCGACCGCGAGGGCCAGCCGGTCGCGCGCTTCCCGATCGTCGAGGAGGGCGTGCTGCGCGGCTTCCTCTACAACGGCTACGCCGCCGCCGTCGAGGGGCGCGCGTCGACCGGCCACGCCGTCGGCTCCGCGCGCTCCGTGCCCGGCCTGGGCCCGCACGCCCTGTCCGTGGCGCCCGGCGACGGCGGGTCGCGCGACGACCTGACGGCGTCGCTGGGCAAGGGCCTCTACGTGATGCGCTTCTCCGGCACGGTCGACCCCGCGTCCGGCGACTTCTCCGGCGTCGCGAAGTCCGCGCGCTGGATCGAGGGCGGCCGCGTCGTGCGCTCGCTGCGCGAGGTCCTGATCTCGGGCAACGCCTTCGAGCTGCTGGGCCGCGTCGTCGCGCTCTCGAGCGAGGCCGAGCGCTTGCACGGCTCCGCCCGCGTCCCCGCCGCGATCGTCGACGGGGTCTCGGTCACCGCCGGCTGACCGTCCGCCGCGGCGAGCGGGGCGCGTCGCCTCGCTCGCCGCCGGAAGTTCCGCCCCGAGCGTTGACCGGCCGCACCACGCGCCGTATCTTCCCCGCCTCACCCGGCCCGGGTGGCGGAATTGGCAGACGCGCATGGTTCAGGTCCATGTTCCCGCTAAGGGAGTGGGGGTTCGACTCCCCCCCCGGGCACCATCTCCTCGCTGACG
>JAUHYB010000485.1 GCA_030426745.1 bacterium | reverse complement strand
CGAGATCTACGTCCGCACGCGGGACGAGGCGGCCGGTGATTGGCTGTCCGTCTACCTGACGACGCGCTTCGAGTCGTGTCGACGCGAGGCGTTCCTGGCGCTGACGTCCGTGCCGGACCTGCGGCCGTACCAGTACGGGCTGTCCCTGCCGTTCCGCCGCATGGACGACGCGGCGCGGCTGAGCTGGTTGCCGCGCTTCTCGCGGCGCTACCCGTTGCCCGAGTTCCGCGGGCCGTTGATGGGCATGTGGGTGCGCGGCGCGCGCGACGTGTCGGTGCTGGAGCTGCTGGCGGCCTTCGAGGGCGACGAAGGGGTGATCCAGGCCTTCCGCGAGTGGCTGGACTCCGAGCTGACCGCGCTCGACCGCGCCGCGCGGGGCGCGCCGACCGAGTGGGCGCCGTCCGAGGGCGTCGCGAAGGTGTTGCTGGAGGGGCTCGTGCGGCTGGGCGCCGACGACGCGGTCTTCGTGGACGCGCTGCGGCGCACGGACGGGTTGTCGGAGGAGCTGGCGAAGCGCGCGGCCGCGCGCCTCGGTACGACGGCGGCGGGCCGCGCGGAGCTGGTCGCCTACCTCGCGCCGGCGCGCGCGCAACGCGTGCGGCTGGAAGCGGCGCTCGCGCTGGCGCCGACGGGCAACGACGCGGCGGTGCGCGTCTTGGTCGAGGGCTACGACGCCTGCGACGAAGAGCTGCAGATCCGCGCGTTGCGCGCGCTGGGCGCGTCGGGCTCGGAAGCGGGTTGGACCTTGCCGCAACGCGTCGCCGCGGACCGCTCCGCCGGCGCGGGCGCGCGGCTCGTCGCGTTCGAGGTGCTGGGCGACGCGCGGCCTTCGGAGCGCGGCGCGGCGATCTTGCTGGAGCTCGCGGGGCCCGGCAACGACCTGGACGGGCGCCGCGCGGCGCTGCGCGCGCTGGGACGGACCGGCGACCCGACCGCGCTCGCGCGGCTGGAGCGCTTCGAGGTCGAGGCCGTCGGCGACGAGCTGCACCGCGAGTCGCTGCGCGACGAGTGGCTGTACGCCGGCGCGCGCTGCGCGGGCGACGCGGCGCCCGCGTGGTGGCTCGACGCGTGGTCCGAACGCCCGAACGGCCGCGCGCGCGGCGCGCTGCGCGAGCGCTTCCGCGGCGACCGCGTCGCGGCGATCGACTTCACCTACCGCGCCGAGCTGGAGTCCGCCGTCGCGCGCGCCGCCGACGCCGAGGCGCTGCTGGACGGCGCGGGCGACTTCCAGCGCTGGGACGCGCGCTTCCTGTTCGAGCTGGGCGAGCGCTGGCTCGCGACCGAAGCGCCCGCCGCCCGCCGCGCGGCCCGGCGCGTCGGCCGCGCCGCGGAGGTCGCGGCGGCGGGGGAGGGGCGCATGGACGACGCCGCGCTCTTCCACGGCCGCCTGCGGCTGCGCGCGATCGAGGCGGCGATGGAGGACGGCCGCTACGCGGAGGCCGCGCGCCGCGTCGAGGAGCTGCTGCTGGACCATCGTCTGGGGGACCTCGGCGAGCGCGACTGGGAGCGCCTGTTCGGCTCGGACGACCGCTCGGCCGGCCGCGCGCCGCTGGCGTGGGTCGGCGCGCTGGAGCTGCACGCGCGCGCCCGCGCGGCCCTCGAGCGCGACGACCCCGACGCGGCGCGCGCGCTGCTGGAGCGCATGCGGCACCTGGCGCGGGACTCCGAGCGCGCGCGCGCAGAGTGCGACGGGCTCGCGCGAGCGATCCGGGATCGCGGCGAATAGACTGGGGCCTCGAACGAGGCACCACCGACCGAACCATGAGCATCACCCGCATCGACCGCCCGGACACCGCCATCACGACCCTGGACGACGACATCGGCTTCGTCGCGCTGGTCGACCGCATGCAGACGGACACCGCGCGCAAGGTCGTGAACTCCGCGCGCATCTCCTACGAGAAGTCGCAGGAGGAACCGAACCCCGACCGCGACCGCAAGCTCGCCGGCTTCCTGTGGACGCACGGGCACACCTCGCCCTATCGCCACAGCTTCTACACCTTCCACTGGAAGGCGCCGCTGTTCGTCTTCCGCCAGGCGTTCAAGTACCAGGTCGGCAGCGGCTGGCGCGAGTACGAGGTGAACGGCGAGACGGTCAGCCTGGAGGTGTTCGACGTGATGTTCGACACCGACAAGGGCTGCAGCTGGAACGAGGTCTCCGGTCGCTACGTGCAGTGGACGCCGGAGTTCTACGTGCCGGCGCGCATGCGCGCGAACCCGCCGCACGGCAACAAGCAGGCGTCGGTCGAGCTGCCCGCCGACTTCGACCACGACGGCGAGCGCGCGCTGATGATCGCCGAGTGCGAAGAGGCGTTCCGCCTGTACGAGGCGCGCATCGAGCGCGGCGTCGCGAAGGAGATCGCGCGCATGTGCCTGCCGCAGAACCTCTACTCGCAGGCCTACTGGACGGTGTCGCTGCAAGGCGTCATCCACTTCCTGGAGCAGCGCCTGAAGCCCGACGCGCAGTTCGAGATCCGCCGCTACGCCCAGGCCGTGCACCGCGCCGTCGCGGACGACCTGGCCGCGCTCGGGGTCGAGATCGAGGGCGCGTGAACCCC
>JAUHYB010000484.1 GCA_030426745.1 bacterium | reverse complement strand
ATCCGCAAGGGCTCCGTTCGGCGCGCGTGAAGTCGGCGGCGAGGCGCGGCCCGATCCGCCCGCAACGGAAGGAGGGCGACCCCCGCCAAGGGGCCGCCCTCCCGACTCCACACCCGCTGCGGGTCTACTGCCAGGGGATCTCGAGCCCCTGGGAGAAGTTGGAACCGGAGCCGCACGGGGACAGCGCCGGGTCGCGGTACCAGGCCTGGTAGTAGCGCGTCTGGCCCGGCGACACGAAGCCCTCGGTCACGATCGAGACCGTCGAGGAGCCCGCGCCCGCGGCGTCGAGGCCGATGATCTCGAGGCGCTCGGTGGGGTTGCCCATGCACAGCACGCCGTCCTTGAACGGCACCGCGACGCTGGAGGCGCCCTGGACCAGCATGCTCGGCTGGTGCGGCCGCGCTTGCGCGATCGAGAAGGTGACGTCGTCCGACGCGACCAGGTTCGATCCCGTCGCCGACAGCACCGCGCCGTGGCCCTGCGAGTTCTGGCAGCCTTCGCCGGCGCCGGCGACCGACTCGTTCGCGCAGGGGCAGGGCGTGCCCGTGCCGTCGCCGAAGCAGAACGGCGCGCCGGGCTGGCCGAGGACGCCGGAGATCAGGAGGTCGTAGTCGTTGCAGTCCTCGGCGACCCACGGGCGGATCATCACCTCGAGCTCGTAGGTGCGTTCGATCGCCTCGGTGTTCGTGTAGGAGAACGACTTCGAGTCGCCGTACGAGTCGGCGCGCGCCAGGTCGGAGAGCTGGTCGCAGGCGCTGACCAGCGGGTCGTACAGGAAGGCGGACACGTTGCCCGCCGCCGCGACGCAGTCGACCTGCACCGTGATCGTCTCGCCGGGGGCGACGCGCACGTCGAAGTGGTCCTCGGCGAACTTCGAGACGAAGAGGCCCGCGTACGCGCCGTTGGCCAGCTCGGGGCCGCTGCCGCACGACTGGTTCGGGGCGAAGCCGTCGTCCGCTCCCGTCAGGCACGGGTCGTCCACGACCGTCACGACCATGTCGTAGGTGTTGCAGGTCGGCAGGTCGGAGGCGACCTCGACCAGGACGATGTAGTCGGCGGCGGCCGTGCCGTTGTTCACCGTGAACACCGTCTCGTCGTCGGTGTAGCTGGTGGAGTCGTCCAGCATGGTGTTGCAGTTCGCGTCCCAGATCTCCAGGTCCAGGTTGCCGCCGGCGTGGGGGAACAGGGCGTCGACGGTCAGGCGCTTGCCGGCCGGCACGTTCACGCGGAAGTAGTCGGGCGCGCTCTTGAAGGCGATCAGGCCGGCGTGCGTCCCCGCGGTCACGTTCGCGGGGCTGCCGCACCAGTCGTTCGGCGCGAAGCCGTCGTCCGCCGTGCTGTCGCACGGGTCCGGCGCGCTGGTCACCAAGAGGTCGTAGGTGCCGCAGTCGTAGTTGAAGTCGTAGGCCTGGATCTCGACCCAGTAGTCCTGCGTCGCGCCGGTCTCGTTCTTGATCTCGAGCGTCTCGACGCCGAACTGGTAGTTGCTGAACTTGGTGGCGCTCGCGGCGCAGGGGGCGTCGTACAGCGCCAGCGCCAGGTCGCCGTTCGAGTGCGTGTAGGTCATCTGCACCGTCAGCACGTCGCCGGCCGGGATGCCCGAGACGCGGAACCAGTCCTCGTCAAGACCGTGCGTGCTGTTCGAGCCGAAGACCGTCAGGCCGGTCGTCGTGCCGAGCGGCAACAGCGCCGCGCTCATGCAGTCGTCGTTGTCCTCGAAGCCGTCGTCGAGCGCCGAGACGCACGGGTTCGTGTTGACGACGTAGTCCATGTCGTACGACACGCAGGTCGCGGCCGGCGTCAGGCTGCGCACCTTCAGCACCAGCGTCTGCGGCGTCGCCGTGATGTTGTTGTAGGCGACGTCCGCCGTGCCGAAGCCCTGCGTGTCGGCGTCGATGAAGCCGGTCGTGCAGACGCCGTCGTCGTACAGCCACAGCTGCAGGTGCCCGTCCGCGGAGTCCCACTGGATGTCGAGCGTCATCTCCTCGCCGACGCCGATCGTCAGCTCGTAGAAGTCCTCCTTCAGGCCGCCGGGCGCGGAGTACCCGTTGACGGACAGGTTCGTCCAGCTGCCGGGGGACAGCGGCCAGGCTGTCGCGCAGGAGTCGTTCGGCTCGAAGGAGTCGGGCGCGCACTGGGCGCTCGCGGCGGGGGCGGAGGCGGCCGCGGCGACCGCGATCAGCACGGCCAGGAGGGATCGCGAAGTGGGCATGGAGGCGTCCTTGGACAGGGCGGCGAGTGGGATGGGAAGGAGAGGCCGTCGCGACGGGATGCAGCGCGGGGTCGGCGCGCGCGGGTCGAGACCGCTCGTTCGAAGGGTAGATGCGTCGCCGTGAATGAAAATCGGGTCTTCGCCCCATGCGCCCTCGCGGGGCGGCCCGGGGCCGTTGGGGGCCCGTCCACGGGGGCGCACGCTCGTGTACGGCGGCCGCCCGCCGCACCGAACCTCCTTCCGAACGCAGGGCGGGCTTCCGAACGCAGCGCGGGCGCGCTCCCGGGGTGGGAGCGCGCCCGCGTCGAATCCGGCGTCCGTCGCGCGCGCGGCGCGGCGGACGC
>JAUHYB010000483.1 GCA_030426745.1 bacterium | reverse complement strand
GCCGGCGGTCGAGCCCTCCCCGCCCACTTCGGCCCCCCAGACCTCCCGATCCCCATGTTCAAGAGCATCCTGTTCGTCGGCGCCCTCGCGTTCACCGGCGGCGCCGCGCTGCAAGGCGCCGGCGAGACGCCCCGCGGCTTCCCGATCCACGACACCGCCACGGCCCCCGCCGCGACGCGCCCGATCCTGGAGGGCTACGCGAAGGACTTCGGCTTCGTCCCCAACACGGCGGCGGTGATGGGCGAGTCGCCCGCGCTGATCAACGCCTACGCGGCCGCGCAGAAGAGCCTGAAGGAGCACGCGTCGCTGTCGCCGCTGGAAGTCAACATCGTCCAGCTCGCCGCGTCGGTCGACAACGGCTGCATCTACTGCACCGCCGCGCACTCGATGGTCGGCGAGGCGATGCTGCAGACGCCCGACGAGGTCCTCGCCGCCGTGCGCGCGGGCGAGCCGATCGCCGACGCGAAGCTGCAGGCCCTGCGCGTCTTCGCCGCCCGCGTCGCCGAGGAGCGCGGCGCGGTGTCCGACGCCGAGCTCGAGGCCTTCCTGGCGGCCGGCTACACCCGCGCGCACGCGCTGGACGTCGTCGCCTGCCAGGCCGCCAAGCTGATGTCGAACTACACGAACCGCCTGGCGAGCACACCGCTGGACGAGCCCCTGAAGGCCTTCGCCTCGAGCGACGCCGCGGAGGGCCGGTCCGGCGACTGAACGGACGTCGTGTGTGATGGATGAAGGGCGGCCCCTGTGGTGAGGGGTCGCCCTTCGCTTCTTCGGTCGGGGCGCTCGATCTGGATCGCGTCGTCGCGACGCGCAACGACATCGTCGGTGACCCTCGAGTCGCGCGACCCGAACGACGCGCGCTCCCTGCCTAGACGGACCTTTCGGGGCCGGCGACCACGTCCGGCCGGATCGGCGGGTGGATGCGACGCCGGCCCGTCCAGAGCATCCAGCATCATGTTGGACGAACCGGAGCGCAGTGAGTTGGGGAGAAACACCTGTTCTCGGCAGCTATTCGGCGAACGGAGCCGTTTTGCAGGAACGACTGCGCGCCGGATGGAACGCACGACGCGAACGCCTTCGGCCGTTTCCCGAACTTGATCACGGCGATGTTTCGCGCGCACGACACCGCGCTTCGCCCCCACTGCAGCGAGCGACTCGCCGGCGGACGAGTTCCTCGCAGCGCCGGCGGCGATCGTGTTGCACGTGACCCCGCGCGCCTCCGTGCTCGCCCGCTCGCTCGCTCGCACGCTCACACGTCCGCTCCTCGGTGCGCCGCCGGCGTCGACGAACACGTCGCATCCCGTCCCCATCGCGGCTCCGCCGCGCGCCCTCCCGGGAGGCACTCGCGGGCGGGCGCTTCGCTCTTCAGGAAGGGGACCCTCCGCGCCGGCGCGGCCTGAACCGAACGGCCGCTGAGCGCGAACACCCCTTCGGCCCTCTGCCCTCCCCTCGGGCTCCTCACCCGTCGAAGCTCGAAGCGCCCGCACCGCGCCTGCGCTCTTCAGCCGCCGAGCGCTCGCACCACGCGGGCGCCGACCGCGGTGAAGCCGGCGCAGCCGGGGACCGCGCCGCGCCTCCCGACCCTCTCCGCGCCGCCGGACTCGCCGCCCCTCGCTGGCGGCTGGCCCTCCCCCGACCTCACGATCCGGTTCCCCGTCACCGACCCCCCAACGAAGCGCGCCCGACCATCGCCGTCGCGAGAGCCGGGCGCGCCCGATCGTCCGTCCAGCCGCGCGCCTACTCCGGGACGTACAGCTCGGACCCCGACTGCTTGAACTCGCCGGCCTTCTCTTCGAGGCCCTTCGACACCGCTTCGTCCTCGCTGATCCCCTGCGACTTCGCGTACTCGCGGACGTCCTCGGTGATCTTCATCGAGCAGAAGTGCGGGCCGCACATGGAGCAGAAGTGCGCGACCTTGGCGCCCTCCGCCGGCAGCGTCTCGTCGTGGTAGCTGCGCGCGGTCTCGGGGTCGAGCGAGAGGTTGAACTGGTCCTCCCAGCGGAACTCGAAGCGCGCCTTCGACAGCGCGTCGTCGCGCTTCTGCGCTTCCTTGTTCCCGCGCGCCAGGTTCGCGGCGTGCGCGGCGATCTTGTAGGCGATCACGCCCTGCTTGACGTCGTCGGCGTTCGGCAGGCCCAGGTGTTCCTTGGGCGTCACGTAGCACAGCATCGAGGTGCCGTACATGCCGATCATCGTCGCGCCGATGGCGGACGTGATGTGGTCGTAGCCCGGCGCGATGTCCGTGACGAGCGGGCCGAGGGTGTAGAAGGGCGCCTCGTGGCACGCCTCCATCTCCTTGTCGACGTTGACCTTGATCTTGTCGGCGGGCACGTGGCCCGGGCCTTCGATCATGACCTGCACGTCGTGTTCCCAGGCCTTCTTCGTCAGCTCGCCCAGCGTCTCGAGCTCCGCGAACTGCGCCTCGTCGTTCGCGTCCGCGATCGACCCGGGGCGCAGGCCGTCGCCGAGGGAGAACGACACGTCGTACTCCTTCATCAGCTCGCAGATGCGCTCGAAGCCGGTGTACAGGAAGTTCTCCGTGTGATGCGCCAGGCACCACTTCGCCATGATC
>JAUHYB010000482.1 GCA_030426745.1 bacterium | reverse complement strand
GTTTCGTCGCGGTCATCAGCTGGGAAGAGAGGGTGCCCATGGCGGAGGGGTCGTACTCCGCGTCCCCGCCCGTCTTCAGGCTCTCGACCGGAAAATCCGGGGGCAGCGCGCCGGCGCCCGCGCGCTTACGCTCGGTGGGGGCGGTCATCGCGCGGCCTCCACGGCAGGATTCGCGGCGGGGGTCGCGGCGCGCAGCCGCCCGAGCGCCAGGGCCAGGCAGGCCGCCGCGCCGCGCCGGGCCGCGCCGGCGGGGCCGAGGCGCCGCGCGGCGCTCTCCAGCCCGACCCGCGTCCGCGCGCGCCAGCGGTCGTCGTCGACGCAGCGCGCCAGGGCGGCCTCGACCTCCGCCCGCGGGCCGTCGCCGTGGAAGGAGAACTCGGGCACCAGCTCGCGCCCGGCGAGCAGGTTGATCGACGAGAACCACGGCGCCGTCAGGAAGTGACGCCCCATCCACGCGACGCGGCGGCTCTCCAGGCGGTAGACGACGACGGTCGGCAGCCGGTGGTGCAGGAGGTCGAGCAACACGGTGCCCGACACCGAGAAGGCGGCGCGCGCGCGGGCGAGTTCGCCGTGCAGGTCACCGACGCGCACGCGGCAACGGTCCGACAGCCCCGCCTCGCGCACGCGGTCCTCGATCCACGCGCGGTGCTCGTCGTCGCCCTGCAGCACGACGACCTCGCGCGACGCGTCGGTCGCGCGGGCGACCACGTCGAGCATCCAGGGCAGGTTGCGCTTCACGACGCCCGCGCGGCTGCCGGGCAGGAGCGCGAGCGGGCCGTCCGCGGTCGCGCCGCCGGTGGGCACGCCCTCGAGGTGGTCCTGGATCGGGTGGCCGACGTGGCGCACGTCCACGCCGCGCCGCGCGAACCACGCGGGTTCGAACGGCAGGATGGTCAGCGCCAGGTCCACCGCGCGCCGGTACCCGCGCACGCGCCACGGCGCCCAGCCCCAGTACTGAGGCGTGATGTAGTGGGCGACCGGCACGCGCGCGCGCCGCGCGAGGTGCGCCATCGGCACGTGCAGCGCCGGCGAGTCGACGGGGACGAACACGTCGGGCGACAGGTCGCGGAACGCGCGCGCCGTGGTCGTCAGCAGGCGCAGGTAGAACGGCAGCGCGCCGAGCACGCCCTGGAAGCCCATCGCGGCGCGCGACACCGGGTCGCCCAGGCGCTCGACGCCGGCGGCGGCCAGGCGGTCGCCGCCCAGGCCGACGAAGCGCGGCGCGGGGGCGCCGGCCGCGCGGGCGCGGTCGCGGATCGCGCGGACCAGCGCCTCGGCGTGGTGCTCGCCGGAGGCCTCCGCGCAGGACACGAACACGACGAGCGGTCGCGTCGGCCACTCGCCGGCGGGCGCCGCGCGGTCGAAGCGCGGGGCGTCGTCCAGCGCGGCGCGCAGCTCGTCCTGCAGGGCCTCGCGCTCCACGACGTACTCGAACGCGCGCGCGGGCAGGAGCAGCAGCGCGCCCAGCGCCCGCGCGAACTCGAGCGCGACGGAGATCCGGGGGCGGCGGGCGAGCGGCGACATGCGGCCGGATCATAGCGAGCGGATTGCCTCGTGGCAGCGACGACCTGCGATGCTCCAGGCCGTACACTCGCCGCGCATGCTGCGCCTCGTCGGCTACTTCCTGACCGTCTTCGCGGTCCTCTGGGTCCTGCGCCAGATCCCGGTGCTCGACCGGATCTTCGGGATCCCGCTGTTCGGCTTCTTCCTGGCCGCGATCCTGGTCAGCGCGGTCGGGGCGCGGCTGGGCGCCGTGATGGCGGACCGAGTGAAGCAGAAGCGCCTGGAGCGCCAGCTGGGCAACGTCGACACGCCGTACAACCGCGGCAAGCTCGGCGTCCTGCTGCAGAAGCAGGGCCGCGACCGCGAGGCGTTGCCGCACCTCGAGGCGGCGCTGGAGGCCGATCCGTCGAGTGACGAGACGCTGTACCGCTACGCGCTCGCGCGGCTGGGGGACGGCGACGCCGCCGGCGCGGCGGAGGCGCTGGACCGGCTGCTCGCGCGCGAGGAGGACTACGCCTACGGCCAGGGGTTGCTCGCGCTGTCGCGCGCGCGCCTGGCGGCGGGGGAGGCGCGCGCCGCGCTCGAGGCGGTGGACCGCCACGACCGCTCCTTCGGCCCGACGCCGGAGAGCGCGTACCGCCGCGGCAAGGCGCTGCGCGCGATCGGCGACCGCGGCGCGGCCGCGCGGGCGTTCGCGTCGATCGGCGCGATCTCCGGCGAGCTGCCCGGCTACCAGAAACGCGACGCCGCCGGCTGGTGGATGCGCGCGCAGCTCGCGCGTCTCGGCCTGTAGGCGCGCCGGTGCGCGCCGATCACGGCGGCGTGCGCGGCAACTCCCTCTACGGCGTGCGCGGCAAGTGACTCTACGGCGTGCGCGGCAACTCCCTCTACGGCGTCCGCGGCAACTCCCTCTACGGCGTGCGCCGGGCGAACCCGCGCAGCGACAGCGCGAGCAGCGCGCCGACCGCCGCCGTCATCGGCGCGACGAGGCGCCAGTCGAGCCCGTCGCGCTGGAGGATGGCGTTGTAGACGTTCAGGTCGCTCAGGCGGAACAGCGTGACGTGCGTGATG
>JAUHYB010000481.1 GCA_030426745.1 bacterium | reverse complement strand
ACGCGCGCGGAGCTCGAGGGGCTGATCGACGACTGGGTGCGCGAGGAGATCGCGTACCGCGAGGCGCAGTCCATGCGGCTGGACCACGGCGACGCGATCGTGCGGCGCCGCCTGCGCCAGAAGTTCGAGTTCTTCATCGAGGACCTCACCGAGCAGGTCGACCCGACCGACGACGACCTGCGCGCGTACCTCGCGGAACACGCGGACCGCTTCCGCCGCCCGTCGCGCTACGACTTCGACCAGGTCTACCTCAGCGCGGACCGCCGCGAGGATCCCGAGGGCGACGCGCGCGCGCTGCTGCGGGACCTGCGCGCCGGCGAGGCGGGGCCGCTCGAGACGCTGGGCGACGGCCTGATGATCTCGGCCGAGCAGCGCGACGCGCCGGCCTTCGAGGTCGACGCGCGCTTCGGCCCGCGCTTCTCGTCGTCGCTGGACGAGCTGACGGTCGGGACCTGGCACGGCCCGCTCACCTCGGGCTACGGCCTGCACCTGGTGCTCCTGCACCGCCGCGTGGAGGGCGCGCTGCCGTCGGTCGACGAGGTGCGGGACGAGCTGTCGCGCGAGTGGCGCAACGCCCGGCGCGAGCGCGCGCTCCGCGACGCCTACGACGCGCTGCGCGAGCGCTACGAGGTCACGGTCGAGTGGCCGACCGCGGGCGACGTCGCGGACGACGCGACCGGCGCCGACGCGAACACGGACGCGGAGGAGTCCCCGTGATCCGGCGCGCCCTCGCCGCGCTGCTCGTCGCGTGCCTCCTCGCGACCGCCGGCTTCGCGCACGAGTCGCGCCCGGCCTACCTCGTGCTGACGCAGACCGACGACGTCACCTTCGACGCCGCCTGGAAGGTCCCCGCGCGCGGCGACCTGCGCCTGTCGATCGAGGTGCGGCTGCCCGACGACGCGACGCCGACCTCCGAGGTGCGCCGCGCGCTCGTCGGCGACGCGTGGGTCGACCGCTGGACCTTCACGCACCCCGCCGCGCTGGCGGACGCGACCGTCGAGGTCGTCGGCCTGCGCTCGACGATGACCGACGCGCTCGTGCGCGTCGAGCGGCTGGACGGCGGCACGCAGGTCGAGCGCCTGAACCCGGTGCGCACGAGCTTCGTCGTACAGGGCGCCCCCACCGCGCTCGACGTCGCCGCGACATACGCGCGGCTCGGCGTGCGCCACATCCTGGGCGGCGTCGACCACTTGCTGTTCGTGCTCGGACTCCTGTTCCTCGTCCGCGCGCGCTGGATGCTGTTCAAGACGATCACCGCGTTCACGGTGGCGCACAGCATCACGCTGGCGATCGCGACCTTCGAGGTCGTCGCGGTGCCCGCGGAACTCGTCAACGCGCTCGTCGCGCTCAGCATCCTGTTCCTGGGCCCCGAGCTGGTCCGCCGGCTGCGCGGCGAGACGAGCCTGTCGATCGAGCGCCCGTGGATGGTCGCCTTCGGCTTCGGCCTGCTGCACGGGCTGGGCTTCGCCAGCGGCCTGACCGAGCTGGGTCTGCCGCGCGACGAGGTCCCGCTGGCGCTGCTGTCGTTCAACGTCGGCGTCGAGGTCGGCCAGCTCGCGTTCGTCGCGGTGCTGCTCGCGCTCGGCGCCGCCTACCGCGAGCTCGGCGTGCGCTGGTCGCCGCGCGCGCGCCTCGCCCCCGCCTACGTCGTCGGCTCGCTCGGCGCCTTCTGGTTCCTCACGACCCTGCCCACGCTGTTCTAGGCCGATGACCGCGCTCGCCCTCCTCTCCCTCGCCGCGCTGCACGACGTCCACGGATCGGGCGGCTTCCTGTCCGGCGTGATGCACCCGTTGACCGGCCTCGACCACCTGGTCGCGATGGTCGCCGTCGGCCTGTGGGGCGCGCAGCTCGGTCGGCCGGCGTCGATCTGGTTGCCGGTCGCCTTCCCGCTGGTGATGGCGTGCGGCGCCTTCGTCGCGCTCGCCGGCGCGCCGCTGCCGTACGTCGAGGTCGGCGTCGCGGCGTCCGCGGTCCTCCTGGGCCTCGCGGTCGCGTGCGAGTGGCGGCCGAAGATCGCGGTCGCGCTCGCGTGCGTCGCGGTGTTCGCGGTCTTCCACGGCTACGCGCACGGCG
This sequence comes from bacterium, assembly GCA_030426745.1. GTDB lineage: Bacteria > Planctomycetota > UBA1135 > UBA1135 > JACKHV01. The sequence goes on along the minus strand of JAUHYB010000481.1, from coordinate 503 downwards.
CTGAGTTGCCCGAGGGCGAGGACGGCCTGCGCTACAGCCTGGGCTTCGTGCTGGCGACCGGCGGCCTGCACGCCGTCGGCATCGCGATCGGACTGATCCACCGCTTCGACCGCGGGCGCGTCGTGTTGCGCGCGCTGGGCGTCGTCGTCGCCGTCGTCGGCGCGTGGTTCCTGTGGGGAACGGTCGCGTGAGCACCGCCCCTCGCGCGGCCCGGCGCGCGGCCGGACGCGCCGCCACGATCGCCGCGGCGGCCGGCGTCGCCGCATCGCGCGCCGACGCGCACCTCGTGTCGACCGAGCTCGGCCCGTTCTACGACGGCGCGCTGCACCCGCTGGTCAGCCCCGAGGACCTGCTGCTGATCGTCGCGGTGGCCGCGCTCGGCGCGCTGCGCGGCGTGGACGCGGCGCGGCGCGGGCTGGTCGCGCTCCTGGTCGGCTGGACGATCGGCGCGGCGGCCGGCTTCGCGCTGCCGATCGAGCCGCCCGCGCCGCGGCTCGTCACCG
>JAUHYB010000480.1 GCA_030426745.1 bacterium | reverse complement strand
CCCGCGCCGATCCACAAGCCGTCCTGCGTCTCGCGGATGCCGCGCAGCTCGGAGAGGCGCGTCAGGTCGACGACGACGGCGTGCGAACGCGCGCGCGCGTGGTCCTCGACCATCAGGTCGGTGCAACCGGCGACGGCGACGGCGCCCTCCTCCGCCAGCGCGGCGAGCGCGTCGTCCAGGTTGCGCGGCCGGTGCGCGACGGTCACCGCGCGCTCCTCTCCGCGGCCTCGAGCGCCGCGCGCACGATGCGCTCGTACCCCGTGCAACGGCACAGGTTCCCGGCGATCGCCTCGCGCACGGCATCCTTCGTCGGCCGCGCGTCGCGGTCCAGGAGCGCGCGCAGGCTGACCACGACGCCCGGCGTGCACGCGCCGCACTGCACGCCGCCCGCCTCGATCATCGCGCGCTGCACGGCGTCCAGCTCGCCCGCGCTCGCGACCCCCTCGACGGTGCGCACGTCCGCGCCGCCCAGCTGCATCGCGGGGACGAGGCACGCGCAGACCGGCTCGCCGTCCAGCAGCACGGTGCACGCGCCGCACTCGCCCTCGCCGCACCCTTCCTTGGTGCCGGTCAGGCGCAGGTCCTCGCGCAGGACGTCCAGCGCGCGCGCCATCGGGTCGGCGTCGACCTCGCGCGGGCTGCCGTTCAACGTGAACGCGAAGCGGCTCATGACGCGCGCTCCATCCCCAGGGCGTCCGGCGCGGCGCCGCCGGGCACGACGCGGCCCGCGCGCAGGTCGTCGAACAGCCGCTCCGGGGTCGCCGGCGCCGCGCCGCACGCGATGCCCGTCGCGTTCTCGATCGCCGCGACGACCGCGGGCGCGCCGCCGTCCGCCGGCAACTCGCCGACGCCCTTCGCCCCGGACGGGCCCTGCGGCGACGGGTGTTCCAGCAACAGGGTCTCCATCTCCGGCGCGTCCTGCGCCGTCGGGATCAAGCAGTTCGTCAAGCGGTCCTGTTCGTAGCGGCCGTCTTTCAGCGTGATCGACTCGATCGTGCCCATGCCGATCGCCTGCAGGCCGCCGCCCTCGAGCTGGCCCGCGCACAGCACCGGGTGGATCGCGCGGCCGACGTCGGCGACGAAGGTCGCGCGGCGCACGCGAGTGGACAGCGTGTCTGGGCAGACGTCGACCTCGACGACGTCGCAGCCGTACGCGTAGGTCGCGTAGGCCGCGCCGCGGTAGGTCGCCTCGTCGAAGTCGGTCGCGACGTCGGGTTCGTAGCGGACCTCGACCTCCAGCTCCGGCGCGTCGCCCAGCAGCGCGGCGGCGCCCTCGGCGAAGCTCGCGACGACGACGCCGCGCTCGTCGCGCAGCTCGTCGCCCTCGATCGAGAGCGCGCCCGCGGCGAGGCCGCGCACCGACTCGACGGCCGAGGTCACGCGACCGGCCAGCTCGCGCGCGGCGCGCGCCAGCGTCCCGCCGACGACGTGCACGGTGCGCGACGCGACGGTCGGACCGGAGTTCGGGACGCGCGCCGTGTCGGGCTCGGCGAAGCGTACGCGACGCAGCGGCACGCGGAGCGCGTCCGCGACGATCTGCGGCAACACGACCTCCGTGCCCTGGCCGAAGTCGGTCGACGCGACGCGCACCTCGACGTCGCCGCCGGCGAGCAGCGCGAGGTGCACGGGGGAACGCATCACGCGCTCGCCGTTGCCGGTGAAGCCCGTGCCGTGCCAGAACAGCGACAGCCCGATGCCCGGCGACGGCTCGCCGCGCGCGTGGCGCTCGGCGCGGGCCGCCTCGTTCGCGGTCCAGCGCGCGCGGAAGTCCGTGCGTTCCGCCGCCAGGCGCAAGCAGTCGAGCGCGCTGGTGTCGTCGCCCAGCACCTGGCCGGTCGGCGTCTCGTCGCCGGGCCGGTAGGCGTTGCGCTCGCGGATCGCCAGCGGATCGACGCCCACGGCGCGCGCCGCGCGGTCCATGTGCCGCTCCATCGCGAACTGCGTCTGCGGCGCGCCGAAGCCGCGGAAGGCGCCGTTCGGCGGCGTGTTCGTCGCGACCGCGACGCCGACGATGCGCACGTCCGGGCAGCGGTACGGCCCGCCGGCGTGCAGCAGCGCGCGCGACAGCACGACGGGCGACAGCGTCGTGTACGCGCCGCCGTCCAGCGTCGCGCGGACCTCCAGCGCGACGAGCGCCCCGTCCGGCGTGTGCCCCGACCGCACGCGCACGCGCGAGGGATGGCGCTTCGTCGTGCCGCGGATGTCCTCGCCCCGCTCGTACACGATCTTGACCGGCCGCCCCGCCGCGCGCGCCAGCAACGCGACGTGCGCGCACAGCATGTCGGGGAACTCCTCCTTGCCGCCGAAGCCGCCGCCGGTGGGCGCCTGGCGCACGCGCACCGCCCCCTCGCCGAAGAGGTGTTCGAGCGCGCCGTGCACGTAGTACGGGCACTGGATCGACCCGACGATCTCGATGGTGCCGTCCGCGCGCGGGATCGCGGCGGCGGCCTGCGGCTCGATGTAGACGTGTTCCTGGTGGCCGGTCTCGTACTCGCCCTCGACGACGATCGGCGCGCGCGCGAGCGCCCGGTCGACGTCGCCGCGCTCGCACAGGCCGCGCGCGAGCTCGCGCAGCCG
>JAUHYB010000479.1 GCA_030426745.1 bacterium | reverse complement strand
GCTTGCCCGTAGGCGTCCAGCGCGGCGTCCCAGTCGCGGCGGCACTCGGCCATGCGCGCGGACAGGTAGCAGCCCTCGGCGCTCTTCTGGAAGGACTCGGGCGCCTCGGCCCAGCCCTTCGCGCAGCGACCGACCGCTTCCTCGCCTTCCTTGCCGGCGGCGAGGTCTTCCTCGAGCAGCGCTTCGAGCCACCCGGCGCGCGGGCGCGGCTCGTCGCCGTACTTGTCCGACAGCTTCTTGAAGATCGGCGCGGCGTCCGCGAAGCGGCGCGTGCTGACCAGCGCGTTCGCGCAGGTGAACGCGGCGACGTCGTCGTCGAGGTGCGCGTTCAACAGCTTCGCGCTCTCCTCGTAGTCGCCGACCATCCACAGGCCGAGCCCCTTGCGGCGACCGGCCTCACCGGCGTCCGACATGCCGCGCACGAAGTCGCGGAACTTGTTCAGCTGCTGCTCCTTGCGGAACACCTGCGCCCGCGCGGCCTGCAGCGAGCCGAAGCTGGGGATCGGGTCGTTCTGGATGTCGAAGCCGGTCTGGGGAGCTTCGGCCTGCGTGGCGGTGGTGCCGTCGGTCATCTCGTGCGCGCGGAGTCGGGGTCGCGGAGCGGTCCGTGACGAATCGTGTGGCGGACCGCGGGAGCGGATCGCGGAGGGAGTGAGGCGCGGCGGGGGCCCGACGCCTCGGATCGCCCGGCGGGATTCGGATCCGCTGGGCCTAAGACCGCGAATGATAGGCAGCCGGGCCGGGGGGAGTCAACCGGGGCGGGGGCGGGGCGGCGCGTCGTCGGCCCTGAACGCGGGCGTGAGCGTTGGAGCGGGCCCCCTCGATCGCTACCTTCGCCTCGGGATGAGCGTCGTGCGGTCCGTGCGGGCCGCGGCGTCCCGGAACAGTGTGCCTCGGCGAGCGGGGCTCAGGAAGGACGGCGGATCGTGGACAAGCTGGTCGTCGAGGGGGGACATCGTCTGGAGGGCTCCGTGGGCATCCGCGGGGCCAAGAACGCCGTCCTGCCGGTGCTGGCGTCCGCGCTCCTGACCGAGGAGCCGCTGCACGTGCCGAACGCGCCCCGGCTGTCGGACGTGCGGACGATGCTGTCGGTGCTCCAGGAGCTGGGGTGCGCGACCGAGCGCGAGGAGTCGGGGGCCGTGCGCGTGCAGGCGCCCGCCGAGCTCGACCACACCGCCGGCTGGGAACACGTGCGGCGCATGCGCGGGTCGGTCTGCATCCTCGGGCCGCTGCTGGCGCGCACGGGCCAGGCGCGGGTCAGCCTGCCGGGCGGTTGCGTCTTCGGCGTGCGGCCGATCGACGCCCACCTGCGCGGCTTCGAGGCGCTGGGCGCGAAGGTGCGGATCGAACACGGCTTCGTCGTCGCGGAGGCGCCCGAGGGCGGCTTGCGCGGGTCGGAGCTGTTCCTGGGCACGGCCTTCGGATCGACGGTGCTCGGCACGGCGAACGTGCTGATGGCCGCGACGCTCGCCAAGGGTCGCACCGTGATCCACGGCGCCGCCTGCGAGCCGGAGGTCGAGGACCTCGGTCGCTGTCTGATCGCGATGGGCGCGAACATCGAGGGCCTCGGCTCGCCGCGCATCGTCGTCGAGGGCGTCGAGCGCCTGGGCGGCGCGACCTGGAACGTGATCCCCGACCGCATCGAGGCGGGGACCTACCTGATCGCCGGCGCGATGACCGGCGGCCGCGTGCGCGTCGAGGGTTGCCGGTCCGACCACCTCTCCGTGCTCGTCGAGCGCCTGCGCGACGCGCGCGTCCCCGTCGAGGTCGGCCCCGACTGGATCGAGTCCCAGGCCTACGACGTCCGCGGCGCCGAGCGCCCGCGCGCGACCGACGTCACGACGCACGCCTACCCGGGCTTCCCGACGGACCTGCAGGCGCAGTGGATGGCGCTGATGACGATGGCCGACGGGATCAGCGTGATCACCGAGCGCATCTACCCCGATCGCTACATGCACCTGCCGGAGCTGGCGCGCCTCGGCGCCGAAGTGCGCCGCCAGGAGAGCACCGCGATCGTGCGCGGCTCCGAACGGCTGTCGGGCGCCCCGGTGACCGCGAGCGACCTGCGCGCGTCGGCCGCGCTCGTGCTGGCGGGGCTGGTCGCGGACGGCGAGACGAACGTCCACCGCGTCTACCACATCGACCGCGGCTACGAGCGCATCGAAGAGCGGCTCGAACCGCTGGGCGCGGTGATCCGGCGCGAGAAGGACGAAGAGGGCGTTTGAGGGGAGAGGCGTCGGGCCTCTCCGCGTCGCGAATCGCGAGAGCGTGCGGCGGCGTCGCGGAGCGCGCGCGTGGAAGATCGCCGTTATCAAGTTCGGCACCGCGCCGCTCGATGTCTCGATCGAGCGGAGGAATGGCTCCATTCGTGGAACAGCGCGCGAATGCGGCAGTTTATCGCGAACCTCTGCCGCTCCCCGTCGTCCATTCCGTTGTGAGGCGCGCCGCACAACACGGACTCGACTTCCCCGTCCCGCGCACCTGGGGCGGACACCGCAACGGCGCCGGTCGGCGGAAGCGCAAGGGCGGCGTGTCGCACGCGCCGCGAGACCGAGTGAGCACGCACGACCCGCGCCTCGTCACG
>JAUHYB010000478.1 GCA_030426745.1 bacterium | reverse complement strand
ACAAGGCCGCGCAGGTCGCGAAGAAGGCGTACGAGGAGGGCACGACCCTCGTCGAGGCCGTCACCGCGCTCGGCTTCATGTCCGCCGAGGAGTTCGAGGCCGCCGTGGTCCCCGGCGAGATGGTCGGACCGCGCGTGGTCGAGAAGGCCTGAGCGGCGCGCGTCCGTCGCGGAGACGCGGCGGCGAGAGAGACGGAGCGAGGGCCCGCGACGCGCGTCGCGGGCCCTCGCTCGTTCCGGATCCCCGCCGGCGGGCGCGCGCTATTGCGCGAGGACGCGCAGCTCGACGCCCTGCGTGAAGTTCGTGCGCGACGCGCAGGGGCTCAGCACGCGGTCGCGGTACCAGACCTGCAGCGCCAGGCGCTGGCCGGGATCGCGCCCGGCGCCCACCTCGACGTCGCCGTTCCACGTCGCGCAACCCGCCGCGTTCGCGACGCGCGCGGCGTGGCGCACGACGCCGCCGCCGCCCGCGCACAGGATGCCGTCGCCGAACTGGAGCGCGGGGTCGCCGCCGTCGAGCTTCGCGGACAGCAGCACGGCCGGGGCGCCGGCCGGCAAGCCGCGCGCGACGACGTTCAGCTCGCCGAGCTGGCGCAGCTGCGACCCGCTGACCGCCAGGCGCGCGCCGTACCCGCCGGAGTGCGTGCACCCGCCCGGCTCCGTCGCGTTGTTCGCGCACGGGCAGGTCTCGCCGCCCGAGCCGCCCTGGCAGACCTCGGGGTAGGGGACGTCCTCGATCGGCGCGACCGTGAGGTCGAACACCGCCGGGTCGTAGTTCGCGATCGTGCCCACGTCGCGGAACAGACGCACGACGCGCTCGCACGCCTCGTCGGTCGAGTTCTGGATCGTGACGCTGACGTCGTCGTAGTGGATGATCTGCAGCGTGCCCGGCACCGGCGCGCAGCCGTCGAGCACCTCGACGCGGAAGTCGTGCGCCGTGTCGAGCACCGCGATGTTGAGGTACACCTCGTCGTGCGGGTCGACGCGCAGGCGGTAGTAGTCGGGCTGCGACGCGGTGACCACCAGGCCTCCGTAGTCGCCGGCGACGAGGTCGCGCGCGTTCGCGCAGTCGTGGTTCCCCTCCAAGGGGTCGACGAGGACCGGCGGTCCGTGCCAGTCGTTCGAGGTCGTCCCGCCCTGTTGCGGGGCGGCCGACAGCGTCGTGGTCGTGAGGATCACGCACGACAGGGTCGCGAGCATCCGTTCCATCTCTGCCTCCGTGAGATCGGTTGCGGTCGGTGCCCGACGCGTCCGCGGATGAGAGCTCGCGCCGCGACTGGGTTCGCGGTGAGGGAGGCAAGCGGCTGTCCGTCCGGTCGGGCGTACGTTGTGGAGAACGCGAGTTCCGCAGGGCGCCGCCGACCCTTCTCGAGAGGCGGGCGGACTTGCACAGGTCTGACCAGGGCGAGATCGGGCGCTCACCGGGCGGCGCGGGGGCGGGAACGGCGCCCGGGCGGGGCGGGCGGGGCGGCGGACCGGGCCGCGGAGGGGGGGCGGCGGGCCGGCGGGGCGGGTCCCGGGCCCGGGACGCGTCGGATTCGCGGGGGAGTGCTGGCGCCCGCCCCGGCCGGCGCTAGACTCTTCGGCTCGAATCCGGTCGAGCGGCCCGCTCCGCTCGAACCCCCGTCGGGCGGCCCGCTCCGCTCGATTTCGTCGGGCGGCCCACTCCGCTCGATTCCGTCGGGCGGCCCTCCATCGGCCGCTCGCCCCGATCGACGGACCGCCTCGAGGGAGTCCCCCGCCATGAAGCTCAAGATCCGCAGCAGCAAGGCCAAGAAGGCCAAGAAGACCGGCTTCCGCACGCGCCAGAAGTCCGCCGGTGGTCGCAAGGTGAACCGTCGCCAACGCGCCCGCCACGGCAGCTTCTAGGCTCGTCCCGGACATGACTGGCGCCTCCGGGCCCGCTCCGTTCCTCCCGCGCACGCGTCGGGAGATGGAACAGCGCGGCTGGGAGGCGCTCGACGTGCTGCTCGTCACCGGCGACGGCTACGTCGACCACCCCTCCTTCGGGGTCGCGGTGATCGGCCGCGTGCTCGAGGCCGCCGGCTACCGCGTCGGCATCCTCGACGTGCCCGAGCTGGAGCCCGACGGCTCCGGCTGGAACCGCCTGCCCGCGCCGCGCCTGTTCGTCGGCGTCAGCGCCGGGACCATCGACTCGATGGTGACGAACTACACGGCGGCGAAGAAGAAGCGGCGCACCGACGTCTACCGCCCCGGCGGCGTGCCCGGCCGGCCGAACCGCGCGACGATCGCGTACACGGCCGCGGCGCGGCACCACTTCCCCGGCGTGCCGGTGATCGTCGGCGGGCTCGAGGCCGGCCCGCGCCGCCTCGCCTACCACGACTACTGGGAGGAGAAGCCGCGGCGCTCGATCCTGGTCGACGCGAAGGCGGACCTCTTGGTGTGGGGGATGGGCGAGCGCCAGGTCGTCGAGATCGCGCAGCGCCTGGAGACGGGCGAGTCGCTGTCCGGCCTGCGCGGGACGTGCGAGGTCGTCAGCGAGGCGGACGTGCCCGAGGGCGCGCGCGTCGTGCCGTCGTTCGAGGACCTGCGCGACGACCCGCAGCTGCAGATCGACCTGTTCAA
>JAUHYB010000076.1 GCA_030426745.1 bacterium | reverse complement strand
TGCGCGGCGGCGTCGCGGGCTACGACGCGCTGGCGGGGCAACCGATCACCTTCTTCGACGAGCGTCACGTCGCGGGCGACGAGGACGTGCGCGTCTTCGGCGGCGGCTTCGTTTCGGAGCGCCACGCCCTGGCCGCCTGCCGCCTGGAGGACGGGCGCGTGCGCGTGTTCCGCACCACCGACGGCGCCGTCGTGCACGACTTGCCGGCCGACGACCGACCGGCGTCTTCCGTGCGCCTGTCGCCGGACGGTTCGCGCATCGCCGTCGGCACGCGCGGCGGCGTGCTGGTCCTGTTCGACGCGACCAGCGGCGAGCGCCTGCTGCGCGTGGAGGCGCACGACCGCCGCGAGCTCGCGCACCTCGCGTTCCGTCCCGACGGCGCCGTGGTCGCGACGGCGACGCGGCGTGAACTGGCGCTGTGGGACGTCGAGACCGGCGAGCAGGTCGCCGTCTGGAGCGACCCGCACTCCTCCGGCGTCAACGCGATCGCGTTCGCGCCCGACGGCGCGCGCGTCGCGACGGCGTCGACCGACCGCACCGTGCGCTTCTGGTCGCCGGGCGAAGCGCGCCACGTGGGCGAGCTCCTCGGGCACGAGGGCGCGGTGATGGACGTGACCTTCGCCGGCGAGGGCGCCGACCGCGTGATCACGGCGTCGATGGACGGCTCGGTGCGCGTGTGGGACGCCGGTTCGTACGCGATCCTGACGGCGATGCGCGTCCCCGGCGAGGAGTTCGGCGCGGTCGCGATGGACCCGGGCAAGCGCCGCGTCGCGGCCTGCGGCGACCAGGGCGTGCTGTACGTCTGGGACTCGACGGCGGCGGTGTCGCGGCACCGCTTGTGGAAGGCGGCGCGGCGCGAGGCGAGCGACGCGGACTTCCTGCTCGACGAGCTCGAGGTGCGGCTGCGCTGGAGCGACGCGATCGCCCGCGAGCTGGAGGAGGACGAGGACCTGCCGGACGCGTTGCGCCGCACGGCGATCGAGCGCTTCGCCCTGCGCGACCGCGACCCGCAGATGGTGCAGCGGCGCCTGCGCGCGATCCTGTGCAGCGGCCGGTTGGACGAGGGCGACGCGGCGCGCGCGCTGGAGATGTCCGAGCGCGTGCAACGGCTGACGCGCGACAGCCTCGATTCGAAGCGCTTGCACGGCGCGGCGCTGGTGCGCGCGGGTCGCGCGCGCGAAGGCCTCACCATGCTGGGCACGACCGGCGCGGGCGACTTCGCCAGTCGCTTCCTGATCCCGCGCACCGAGGCCGACGTCATGCGCGCGTACTTCCGTGCGATCGCCCAGCACGAACTGGACCGCGACGACCGCGCGAAGGAGTGGTACCGCTCCGCCGAGCAGTCGTTCGAGTTGCTGTCGCAGCGCGCGCAGAGTCGCCTCGCGGTCCTGCGCGCCGAGGTGAGCTTCCTGCTCGGAGCCTGACGCGATGACCGACGCGGGCTGGACGCGCGAGCGCACGGCGGACGGTTCGCCGACCCTGGTGAACGCGTCGCACGGCGAGGCGTGCCACAACCGGATCGGCGCGTGGCTGGAGTCGCGCGAGCGCTACGCCGCGGCCTGCGCGTTGCGCGAGCGCGCGACCGGCGGCGGCGCCGTGCGGCTGCTGGACGTCGGCACCGGCCTGGGCCTGAACCTGGCCGCGGCGCTCGAGGCCGTCGCGTCGGCGGGCGGCACCTTGCGCGCGGTGACCTTCGAGCTGGACGAGGGCGTGCTGGACGCGGCCGCGCGCTGGTGCGCGGAGGAGGCGGCCGGCGGCGGCGCGACCGGTTCGACCGCGACCGACGGCGCCCCCGGGACGGACGCGGCGGACGCCTCGACGGGCGGCGCCCCCGGGCCCGACGCGGCGGACGCCTCGACGGGCTATCGACCGTGGTGGGGCGCGGTGCAGGAGGCGCTGGCGGCGGCGCGGGCGAGCGGCGGCGAGGTCGCGCTCGCCGGGCGGCACCGCTTGCGCCTGGCGCTGGGCGACGCGCGCGAGGAGGTCGCGCGGCTCGACGCGGCGGAGCGCTTCGACGCCTGCTTCTTCGACCCCTTCAGCGCCGCCTCCGACGACGTGCTGTGGGGGACCGACTTCCTCCTCGCCGTCGCGGCGCGCCTGGCGCCCGGCGGCGTGCTGTCGACCTACTCCGAGCGGGCGGACGCGCGGCTCGCCTGGACCGCGGCGGGCCTGCACGTGACCGAGGGCGACCCGCTGGGCGCCAAGCGCGCCGGGACGATCGCGCGGCGGCTCGTGGAGGGCGCGCCGCCGCCCGCCGCCCCCGGCCCGCGCCTCGCCGCGCTGCTCGCGCGCCGCCTGCCCGCGTGGTGCGCCGAGCGCGGCCTTCCGCTGCCCGCCGGATGGCCCCCGGAAGGGCCGAAAATCGCCCCCTTTGGATCGAAGGCGGGGGGCGCTGCCCTAGAATGACCGGAACGCGCGCGGCGGAGGAAGGTGCCGGACGACGGTCCGGCGTTCCGACGCGCGCCGGCCATCCGCAACGGCCTCCGCATCGGAGCGCGCGACGTATGCCCTCCCGGGGCGCCGAACGACGCGACCCGCCGCGGGAGCACGACCCCGACGCGGTCCGCGGCGCGACGCCGAACGGGCCCGTCGATCCCCCCTCCAGCGCGAGGAGGACCCTCTCGATGCTGAATCTCGCAATCCCCGGCGGAATCGAACTCTACGTCATCATCGGCGTCGTCATCCTGCTGTTCGGCGCCAAGAAGATCCCGGAGCTGGCGCGCTCGATGGGGTCGGGGATCAACCAGTTCAAGAAGGGCCTCTCCGACGACGGCGAGGACCCCAAGGCGCTGGAGCGCGGCGACGCGACGCGCGCCTTGTCCGAGGACGCGGTGTCCGAGCGACAGGGCAGCAGCGAGAAGCCGTGAACGCGGTGGCGCAGGTCCCCGGACGGCGCGGGAGCGACGCGCGGGCGGCTCGGAAGGACACCGAGCGGGTCGCTCGTGGAGATGCCGAGCGCGCCGGTGTCGTCGGCGTCGTCCTGTGCGGCGGCGCGAGCCGGCGGATGGGGACGGACAAGGCGCGCATCGAGCTCGAGGGGCGCAGCCTGCTGGAGCGCGCGCGCGACGCCGTCCGCGTCGCGACGGATCGGGTGGTGCTGGCGACGGGCGCGGAGGAACGCTACGCGGACCTCGGGGCGCCGATCGCGCTCGACGAGCCCGGCACGACGGGCGCGGCCGCGGGCGTGATCGCCGGGCTGCGCGAGGGCGACGCGGACCGCGCGCTGGTCGTCGCGTGCGACATGCCGCGCCTGGACGCGGACGTCCTGCGCGCGCTGGTCGACGAGGCACTGACGAACGAGCTGGACGCGTGCTTCCTGGTCAGCGAGCGCGGCCGCGAGCCGCTCTGCGCCGTCTACGCGCGCCGCGTCGCGGACGCGATGCGCGCGGCGCAGTCCCGCGGCGACCGCCGCGTCGTCGCGTTCCTGGACGAAGCCGTGACGCCCGCGTGGCGCGTCGGCGAAGTGCGGGCGCCGGACTGCGCGCGCAACCTGAACACGCCCGAGGACGTCGCCGAGGAACGCGCGCGCCTCTCGCGAGGACGCGAGCAGCAGGAAGGAGGCCCGCGGTGACGTCACCGAAGGTCAAGCTGGAAGAGGTGCTCGGTCCGGTGCAGTCGGACCTCGAGCGCATGCGCGCGATCATGATCGAGCAGCTCACCGACGCGTCGGCGTCGGTGCGCGACATGACCGACCACATCTCGCGCTTCCGCGGCAAGCAGCTGCGCGGCGCGCTCGTGCTGCTCGCCGGCGAGGCGACCGGGAACACGACCGACGAACACCCGCAAGTCGCGGCGATCGTCGAGATGATCCACCTGGCGACGCTGGTTCACGACGACGTGCTGGACGGCGCGACCGTCCGCCGCCGCGTCGCGTGCGTGAACGAGCGCTGGGACAACCAGGTCGCCGTCCTGCTGGGCGACTTCCTGTACGCGCGTGCGTTCGCGCTGTCCACCGAGCTGTCGTCGCGCCTGGCCAGCCGCGTGCTGTCCGACACCACGCGCCGCCTGTGCGTGGGGGAGATCGACCAGAGCCAGCGCCGCTACGACTTCGAGATGCCGCAGGAGACGTACGAGGCCATCGCCGGCGCGAAGACGGCGACGCTGTACGCGGCGGCCTGCGAGCTCGGCGCGCGCTACCCCGGCGGCAACGAGGAGACCGGCCGCGAGCTGCGCGCGCTGGGCTGGGAGCTCGGCCTGTCCTTCCAGATCATCGACGACTGCCTCGACGTGACCGGCACCGAGGAAGCCGTCGGCAAGTCGGTCGGCAACGACGTCGAGGACGGCAAGGTCACCCTGCCGATCCTGCACGTCTACGGCCGCGCGGACGAGGCGACGCGCGCCGCGATCCGCGACGCCTACACGGCGCCCGGCGTCGAGGGCCGCGCCGCGCGCCTGCGAGAGGTCGCCGACCTCGCGCCGGGCGTGGAGTACGCCCTCGGCCGCGCCCACGAACTCATCGAGAGCGCCAGACGCCGCGTCGGCGCGCTCGCCCCTTCTCCCGCGCGGTCCGCGCTGGATGCGCTCACCAGCTTCGTGCTGGAACGCAACTGGTAGCGGGTCCGAAGAGCCGATACACGAGAGTGTGATGCCCAGAGGGACTACCGAGACGCCGCCGGGGGAGACCCGGCAGGACGAGACTCCGACCGGGTCCGTCCACACGCCGCCCGTGCCGCCCGCCGCCCCCGCGGCGCCGCCGCCCGCGACGCCGAAGCACCGACGGTGGGGCTTCCTGTCCGCGTCGCTGGTGATCCTGGGCGTGATGGTCGTCGGCGAGGCCGTCGGCCGCCAGTACGAGCGCGCGAGCCACTTGCTCGCGAACAGCGAGGCGATGAGCGGCCGCGACTGGGTCGCGATCGTCGTCGGCGGCCTGTTCCTGCTCTGCTCGGCCGGCCTCGTCGCGCTGAACTGGCGCGCCGTGCGGCACTTCTTCCTCAGCATCAAGGTCGGCACCAGCCTGGTCGCGATCGCGACCTTGGGCGTGATGGCCGGCGTGCTCGTGCCGCAGATCGACGGGTTCGAGGACCCGGAGATGCGCGTCACCGAGGAGAACTACGAGGAGCAGTACAAGGCGTTCGCCTTCGCCGAGGCGTACTTCCTGTACCACCTCACGCACCTCTACGGAATCGGCGGTCCGATCGACGAGGCGAAGGAGCCGCCCGGCGGCTGGCCGGCGATCGAGAAGCGGCTCGAGGAGTTCGGTCGCAAGTACGGCCGCGAGGAGCAGAAGAACCGCGAGAAGGAGATGCGCGCGGCCTTCGCCAACCGGGCGAAGATGGCGTACATCTCCGGCGGCAACGTGCTGGAGGAGGTCGAGACGGATGACGGGCGCACCGAGGTGCGCGACGTCTACGTCAAGGGCTTCGTGAACGAGCACGAGGACTTCCTGCGCTCGTTCTTCGACGTGTCGACGGCGCTGAGCCTGAACCGCGCGTACAAGTCGTACTGGTTCAAGACGCTGATGATCCTGATCGCGATCGCGGTCGGGCTGAACTTCCTGCGCATGCCCGTGCGCAAGATGTTCACGATCGAGAAGGCCGGCTTCGCGGTCGTGCACCTCGGCGTGCTCACGATGTTGATCGGCGGCGGCATCTCGAACGCCTACACCGACCGCGGCATCCTGCACCTCGACCTGCGCGAGCCGCCGAAGAACACCTACTGGCGCCACTACGACCGCAGCAAGCTGTCGAAGATGCCGTTCTGGATCGGGCTGGACGAGTTCGCCCGCCAGGACTGGCGCACGATCCAGGTGCTGTACAGCGGCGCCGACTTCGCGTCGCGCCCGCCGGAGTACACGCTGTGGCCCGGCCGGAAGATCGAGCTGGACTTCCGCGAGGACCAGAACGGCGCGCTGAAGCCGCGGGTGACGCTCGAGGTGCTGGCGCTGCACGACCACGCGCGCATCGGTCCGCTGCGGCTGAACGAAGCCGCCGGCACCGGGCGCGGCGAGGGGCCGGTCGCGGACCTGCTGGTGCCGGACGTGAACGCGCTCATGCAGCTGCAGGCGGAAGGCCGCGAGCCGACCAACCTGGACGCGTACCAGCGCGTGCGCTACCTGGCGCCGGAACACCCCGGTGCGCGCCTCATCTGGGGCCCGGACTGGACGTACCGCTTGCTGGGCGTCTTCTCGGACCAGGTGCCGCCGATCGACGAGCTGTTCCCGACCGAGGACCGCATCGGCACGCTGTCGTTCCGCATGATCACCGCCGGTGACGTGCAGGCGCACCGCGTCCCGATCCGCCTGGGCGAGACCGTCGAGGGCCCCGCGGGATTCCGCGTGAAGGCCGTCGAAGCGACCGCGAACTACCAGGTCGATCCGGAGACCGGCGGCGAGATCCGCGACGCGCGGCCGCTGGCGCAACAGGCGCCGTTCGCGCCGGGTGTGTGGGTCGAGATCACGCCGGTGAACGGCGGCGCGACCGAACGACGCCTCGTGCTCGAGCACGTCGATCCCGTCACCCACGGCAAGCAGAACGACTACGACTATCCCGAGCTCGTCGTCGAGTTCGAGTACGAGGTGTGGCAGTCCGAAGGTCCGCCGCGCTACGTGCTGCACTGGAGCGCGGACGCGCCGCCTGTGCTGATCGACGAGACGGGCGTGCGCAGCCCCGTGATCGCCGGCGAGATGCTGCCGATGGGGCCCGAGACGCTGCCGATCAAGGTGCGCAACGTCTACGTCGACGCCGAGTTCGAGAGCGAGGTCGAGTTCCTGGAGTCGCGCATCGGCGACGACGGCTTCGACGCCAGCTTCTACTCCGAGGACGCGCCCGGCCTGGAGCTGAAGGTCACGATCGAAGGCCCCGACGGCGCGATCGAGGAGACCCGCAAGCTGGCGGCGACCCGCGACGGCCTCGTCAACCTGTACCGCTCGCCGGACGACAGCTTCCAGGTCTTCTTCTACGAGAACGACCGCGCGATGCCGTTCGAGTGGCGCAGCGTGTTGTCGGTCTACGAGGAGGATCCCTCGGGCACCTGGTGGGTGTTCTCCGGCGACACCGGCGAACCGCTGGAGGTCCGCACCCACGAGGAGGCGCACCGCTTCTTCGACGTGGGCGGCCTGCGCATCGTCGACGAGACGGGCGCGACCGTGCCGGGCTTCGACCCGGACACCGGCGTGCACGACCACGAGGCGATGGACCGCGCCGCGTCGCAGTGGCGCGGGTCCAAGCGGCTGGCGCTGTCCGAGCGCCAGGCAGCGGCCATCCAGGAGGCGCGCGGCGTCGACGCGATGGCGCTGGGCTTCGACCTGGACCGCGACGGCGAGCCGGACTGGACCGGACCGTTGCGGCGCGTCGACCGCGGCAGCGCTCGCGATCGCGAGATCCGCGTGAACGACTACTTCACGGAGTCCGGCTTCCGCTTCTTCCAGACGAACGCGATCCCCGAGATCCCGACCTACAGCGGCATCGGCGTCGTCTTCGACCCCGGCATCGAACCTGTCGTGCTGGGCATGTACATCATCATCCTCGGCACGGTCCTGGCGTACATCGTGCGCCCGATCGTCCAGTCGCGACGCGAACGCAGGAAGGCGAAGGCGGCATGAAGTTCACCGACTTCCAGGACTGGGCGCTGCTGCCCGGCTCGGGCCAGTGGTTGCTCGTCGGCCAGCTGTTGATCGTGCTCGGCGCGCTGTTCAGCGTGTTCAGTGTGATCGGGAACTGGCGGCTCGTGGGGCGTCCCGACGCGAAGGACGTGCTGGCGAAGCGCTCCGCGTGGCGCCCGTACGTGTTCGTCATCATGGCCGCCTCCGTGGCGATCTTCGGCTCGCTGTGGCATCGCGCGATCGAGGTGAACCACTTCCCCAGCCAGAGCATGGGGGAGGTGCTGACCGTGTTCTGCCTCTCGCTGCTCGTGTCACAGTTCGTGCTGCACTTCGCGCTCGGGCTGTACCGGCGCGGGCCGGGCTGGGCGATCCTCACGGACGTCCTGAGCCTGGTGGTGCTGCTGGGCACGCTGGCGACGCTCTACTACCTGTCCGGTCTCTCGACGGCGCAGCGCGACCTGCCGCCGGCGCTGCAGTCGTACTGGTTCGCCCCGCACATCGTCGCGCTGATCTTCAGCTACGCGACCCTCGGCATCGCCGGGCTGCTGTGCATGATCTACTTCGTGACGCGCTTCTGGACCGGCGTCTTCTGCGGCGGTCGTTCGAAGCTGTCGCAAGCGCTGATCCTGGGCGGCTTCCTGCTGGTGCCCTTCGTGCAGGTGATCACGATCCCCGCGCTGATCGTCGGCGGCGTCGTGTTCACCGGCCTCAAGCTGCTGGGCAAGCTGCCCTCCGCTTCGGCGGTCACGGGCATGGAGAAGGAGCTCGACGCGGTCTCCTTCAACGCCTTCGCGGTCGGCATCCCGTTCCTGACCGCCGGCCTGTGGATGGGCGCGTTCTGGGCGCAGGAAGCGTGGGCGAACTACTGGGGTTGGGACTCGAAGGAGAACTCCGCCCTGATCTCGTGGCTGATCTACATCGTCTACATCCACCTGCGCCTGGTCGGCGGGTGGCGCGGCGAGAAGGCCATGGGCGTCCTGATGGCGGGCGCGCTCAGCATCTTCTTCACCTTCCAGATCTTCGGCTACCTGCCGGACAGCCAGAAGTCGCTGCACCGCTACACGGACCCCGAGGTCCCGGCGCAGGAAGGCATGCAAGGTTCCGCGCCGCGCGAGGAAGCGCAGGCGAAGCTCGAGGTGCCGAAGGACGAAGAGTGACCGGACGCATCCTGGACGGCAAGGCGACGGCGCAAGCCGTGCGCGAGGACGTGGCGGCCCGCGTGGCGCGGCTGGTCGAGGCGGGCGTGCAGCCCGGCCTGACGGTCGTACTGGTCGGCGAGGACCCCGCCAGCCAGGTGTACGTGCGGAACAAGGACCGCGCCGCGACGGCGGCCGGCTTCCGCGTCGACACGCTGCGCCTGCCGGCGGACACGCCGCAGGCCGACCTGCTGGCGCACGTCGAGCGCCTGAACGCCGACGACGCCGTGCACGGCATCCTGGTGCAGCTGCCGCTGCCGGGCGGCCTCGACGCGGACCAGGTCGTGCGCGCGCTCGACCCGCGCAAGGACGTGGACGGACTGCACCCGGAGAACGTCGCGGCGCTCGTGACGGGCTCCGAGGGCCTCGTGCCCTGCACGCCGGCGGGTTGCATCGAGGTGCTGGACCGCCACGACATCCCGCTCGAAGGGCGGCACGTCGTGGTCGTCGGGCGCTCGATGCTGGTCGGCAAGCCGCTGGCGCAGCTGGCGCTGGCGCGCAACGCGACGGTCACGATCTGTCACAGCCGCACGACCGACCTGGCGGACCACTGCCGCCGCGCCGACGTGCTGGTCGCCGCCGTCGGGCGCGCGAAGCTCGTCCAGGGCGACTGGGTGCGCGAGGGCGCGACCGTGCTGGACGTCGGCATCAACCGCGGCGACGACGGCAAGCTGGTCGGCGACGTCGACCTCGAGGCCGCCCGCGAACGGGCCGCTTGGATCACGCCGGTGCCCGGCGGCATCGGCCCGATGACGATCGCCATGCTGCTCGCGAACACCGCGACCGCGGCGGCGCGCCAGGCCGGCGTCAGCGAGGGCGAGGAGGCCGCCGCCCGGCGGTAGCGGACGATGCGCGGCTCCGAGGCGCCTCGCGGCAACTTCGACGGCGGCGGTCCCCAGATGGGCGGCGCGCCGCTGATCACGATGCCGCCCATCACGCCGATGGTGAAGCGCATCGTCATCGCGACGCTCGCGCTGCAGGCGCTGTTCTACACGCTGTTCCTCGCCGCGCCCGGCGTCGCGCGCGGCGCGGCCGACTGGCTGTCGATCAACCCGAAGATCTGGGTCGAGTACAAGGCGCCGGCGCTGTGGCAGTTCGTCACCTCCGGCTTCCTGCACGACCCGAAGAGCGTCTTCCACGTCCTGTGGAACATGCTGCAGCTGTACTTCTTCGGCACCTTGCTGGAGAGCATCGTCGGCAGCCGCCGGTTCCTGGCGGTGTACTTCGGCGCGCTGGTCGCGGGCTCGTTCCTGCACCTCTCCTCGGAGCTGATCGGCGGCGCGCCCTACGCGTCCGCGATCGGCGCGTCCGGCGCCGTGATGGGCGTCATCGCGGCCGCGGCGGTGTTGCGGCCGCACTCGCGCGTGCTGCTGATCTTCATCCCGATCCCGCTGTGGGTGCTGGCGGTCGGCCTGGTGTCGATCGACTTCTTCTCGGCGCTCAGCGCCTGGGCGTCGGGCTCGCGGACCTTCGTCGCGCACTGGGCGCACATCGGCGGCGCCGTCTTCGGCGGGCTGGTCGCCTGGCGCGGCTGGATCTGGATCGACTGGGGAGAGCGCTTCGCGAAGCGCCGCGCCGAGAAGGTCGAAGAGCGCCGTCAGGACGACGACCAGCGGCTCGACGAGCTGCTCGCCAAGGTCCACAAGGACGGCATCCAGTCGCTCTCGAAGGCGGAGCGGGAGTTCCTGAACCGCATGTCCAACCGGCGGAAGTAGCCGGCCGGAGAGTCTCGCGCCGTCGGGCGTCGACCGGCGCCGGCGAGGCGGATAGGGGGGCGCGGGCTCGATTGTGGGCCCCCGGGGGCAGCGCTACACTCGTCGCCCCTCGCCGCTCGGACCACCCGTCCAGGAGGTTCCCCCATGAAGTTCACGACCCTCTCCCTCGCATCCCTCGCCGGCCTCCTCGTCGCGCTGGGCGCGGCGCTGCCGACCGACGCGGCCGCCCCGGCGTCGCCGTCCGCCGCCCGCGCCGCGCAGAACACCCACGACGAGTTCCGCGCCAAGTTCAAGCAGGCGATGGCGCTGAACGCCACCGACGAGATGGCCAGCCTGGTGCGCAAGTTCACCGACGAGGCCGTCGTCTGGATCATGGAGACGGCCGAGGGCATCTCGAACGGCAGCAACGAGGCGCTCGAGAAGCGCATGGCGGCGCTGCGCAAGGCGTGGAAGACCGCGCGCGACTCCAAGTTCTGCGACGAGATGTACGAGTACTTCTCGTTGCTGGAGCCGGCGATGAAGACCGAGCGCAGCAAGCTGAAGGTGCGCTACGACAAGGAGCTGGAGACCTACCGCCAGAACCTGGAGCAGGCCGACGGCAAGGGCCTGGAGCTGCAAGCCGTCACGCTGTCGGGCATGGCCGAGGCGTTCGAGACGCTGGGTGACATGTACTACTCGTCGCAGTGCTGGCTGCTGGCCGGCGGGTGCGTCAGCGAGGCGAACCGCGGCGACGAGGCGGACCTGGACCGCACGGCGGACTTCTACGGCAAGTGCCTGGAGAACCGGCGCAAGATCGACCTGAAGGACCGCACCTACATCGAGGTCAACGCGGTGCACCAGTCGCTGGTCGGCCGCGGGTACGGGTCGAAGAAGAAGGACCCCGCCGACGACGTGGGCGGCGCGGAGCCGGTCGAGGAAGCCGCCTCGATCACGGTGCCGATGGAGTTCGAGCTGCTGCAGGAGTGGGACGCGTTCGAGCGCCCGCTGTACACCTCCGACGAGCTGTACCAGCTGTGGACCGGCGTCTACATGAAGGCCAAGGGCAGCTCCGCGCGCGTCGCGCCGCTGGACGACCGCTCGCCGTCGTTCGTGCGCACCGGCGCGAACGAGGTCAAGGTGGACATCGACAACGACGGCAACGGCGACGTCGACGTGCCGCTGACCGGCAACAAGGAACCGGTCGCGTTCAAGGTCGCGGGCAACTCGCGCGACTGGGGCGTCATCGCGACCATCGGCGTGCAGCAGGAGCAGTACCAGGGCATCGACGTGAACCTGGCGCCTTCGGACGACCAGCTCACGCTGTACCTGCACCCGGCCGCCAGCGTCGTGGGGGAGCTGCAGGGCGAGAAGATCCGCGTCCTCGACGACAACCTCGACGGCAAGTACGGGAGCGCGCCGCGCACCTGGGCGTACATCGGCCTGTCGAAGGAGAACTTCTGCCCCGACATGGACTCGGTCGTGATCGGTCGGTCGAAGCGCGCCCGCCCGTGGAGCTCGATGCAGCTCGTCGACAAGCAGTGGTACCGCTTCGAGATGGACGAGGCGGGCAAGCAGCTCGTCGCGACGCCGATCACGGTCGAGACGGCGACGCTGAAGTACAAGTTCTCGGGCGGCAAGCCCGAGTGGATCGTCGTCAAGGGCACCGGCGCGCTCGACGGCTGCTACTTCGAGGTGACGACGAAGGGCACCGAGGTCCCCGCGGGCTCCTACGAGCTGTTCTACGGCGACGTGCGCAAGGGCAAGAAGCAGCAGACCGCGAAGGCGCTGATCCTGCCCGGGCGCCGCACCAAGGCGGTCCGCGTCCAGCCCGGCAAGGTCGAGACGATCGAGCTGGGCGCGCCCTTCGCCTTCGACTTCGACCACAGCCTGGACGGCGAGGTGCTGACCGTCGTCGGCCAGTCGGTGGTCGTCACCGGGTCGGCGGGCGAGCGCTACGAGCGCGTCTGGAACTGCGTGCCGCAGCCCGAGGTGTCGTGGCGCAAGGCCGGCTCCAAGAAGGGCTCGAAGGGCGAGGAGATGGAGCGCGTGATGTCGAGCGACCAGCTGGACCAGCTCGGTTGGGAAGCGGGCTGGTTCCCGCGCGACATGATCCAGACGCTGAAGAACCCGCCGGAAGCCGTCGAGGTCGAGCTGACCGAGAAGAAGAACAAGCTGTTCGGCAAGATCAACTCCGAGTGGAAGGACTGAGCCCGTGCTCGACCTGAAGTTCATCCGTCAGAACCCGGACGTCGTCCGGGCGGCCGCCGCGAAGAAGCGTATGTCGTGCGACGTGGACAAGATCCTCGCGCTCGACGAGGAGTGGCGCGCCGTGCAGACGCGCGTCGACGAGCTGCGCGCGGAGCAGAAGTCCGCGGGCAAGCGGATGGGCAAGGCGTCGCCGGAGGAGCGCGAGGCGCTGCTGGCGTCCCAGACCGAGCTGAAGGCCGAGCTGAAGCAGCTCGAGGAAGGCCTGAACGCGACGAAGTCCGAGCTGGACCGCGTCCTGCTGCTGGTGCCGAACATCCCGGCCGACGAGGTGCCCGAAGGCGCGGACGACGGCGACAACGTCGAGCTGCGCACCTGGGGCGAGCCGACCGCCTTCGACTTCGAGATGCGCGACCACGTCGCGCTCGCCGAGGAGCAGGGCTGGCTGGACATCATCCGCGGCGCGCGGCTCGCGGGCTCGCGCAACTACGTGCTGAAGGGCGACCTGTCGCTGCTCGAAGGCGCGGTGATGCGGTTCGCGCTCGACACGATGGTCGCGCGCGGCTTCACGCCGCTGTCGGTGCCGACGCTCGTGCGGACGGAGG
>JAUHYB010000075.1 GCA_030426745.1 bacterium | reverse complement strand
CAACATGGACCGATCGGCGCTCACCGGTTCGTGTGCTGTCCGTGAGCTCTGTACGGATCCGTGGACCGGCCCGCGGCGCGCGCGGCGTCGAGCCCTCATGTATCGGTAGCCGAGCACGACCTCGGACCGAAGGCAGCGAGACGGAACAGCCCGCATGCGGGCTCGGCCCGCGAGCATCGGACTGAATGCCGTCGCCTCCGTCGGCCCCCCCCAAGCGTCCTCCCGACATCGAAGAGCCCTGGCCGCTGCCGACAAGCGCGGTCCAGGGCTCTCTCTACCCCTTTGACTAGAGGGCCTCCATATCAGTCGAGGAACAGTAGCGACCGCCGCTCGACGCCGTCGTCGTTACAGCCCCGTCGCCCCGCCGCCCGTTACGTAGTCGAACTCCTCGCCCCAGTCGCGGCCGGTGCAGGCGAAGAAGCCGGTGTTCGAATCCTCGTAGGCCTCTGTCTCGAATTCGCGGATGCCGAGCACGTAGAAGTCGCCGTAGCCGTTGCAGCCGAAGGAACCGGCCGGGAAGACACGGTAGCGATAGTGATGGTAGTCGCCGTCGCGAGGGTCGCCGACGTCGTCGAGCACGAAGCCTGCGCGCTGCAATTCCGGGATGAAGCCACCGTCGTGCGAGACGTCCCAACCGCCGTAGGCGCCGTTGGCGTCTGCAGCGGGCCACCGGCCGTGCTCGACGCGGAACAGCTCGATCGCCTCCTGCACGGCGCGTAGGTCCGCGACGCGCCGGCCGTCACGCGACTTGGCGAGCCGTCGGCCGACTCCGGGCGCGATCGAGCCGGCCAGTATCGAGACGATCGAGACCACGATCACGAGCTCCAGCAGCGAGAAGCCGCGCGAGCGACCGGGGCGCCCGGGGGCGAGCGCGATAGGGAGGGAAGCGCGGACCACGAGGGGCTCATCGACCGGCCCCACGGGCGTGCTGGAGGCCTTCCGAGGCCCCTGGAGTGCCCCGGAATCGGGCAGGTCTCCAAACATTGTGAATTCACCTCAGTCAGGGTGCCCCTATGCCGATCACCGGACCGTCAAGAGTCCCTTTCCCCCACCACTTGAACAGATGAAGTTCCGACCCACCCCCACTGCCCGCGGCGGCTTCTCGCTGATGGAGATCATCGTGGCGATCTCCATCCTCTCGATCCTCGCCGCGACGCTGGCGATGCGCGCCGGCGGCATGATCGAGAAGGGCAAGACGGCCAAGGTCGTCGACCTGGCGAGCACCTTCAAGACGGTCTGCGCGACCTACCACGCGGATGTCGGCGGCTACGCGCGAGAGTACGCGAACAGCGGCAAGAACAACCGCCGTCTCTCTGCCAAGCAGAACAGCACCGGCTGGAGCGGCCCGTATCTCGAGTCCGCGCTGACCCCAGGCCAGAACCCCTTCGGCGGCACCATCGACCTCTACGACAACGTCCGCACCGGCAACAAGATCCCGGGCTTCGACGTCGACGGTGACGGGTCTCTCGACGTGCGCGGCGACGGCAACGTGCTGTACCTCTCCGAAGTGCCGCGCGAGGCCGCCGAAGCGATCGACGCCAGCATCGACCGCGATCTGAACGGCGCTTGGAACAAGCGCGGTCGCGTCCGCTACAAGGCGAACCGGAAAGAACTCTTCATCCTCGTCTACTACTAGGGCGCGCGAGTGCACGCGACGAGGTGAGGTCGGCGTCACGGCGCCGGCCTCCGCGTGCGGTTCCAGGCCGCTCCCCCCGCGCCCGCTCCGCCCGACGCATCCTTGGCGCATCGCTCCCGGCCGAATCCACCGGCCCCGAGAACCATGTCCCCGAACGTCCCCACCGAATGCGAGCGCGGCTGCGCCATGCTCGCGCTCAGCGCGACCCGCGCCGAGTGGCTCGAGCACGACGCGTGCGGCGCCCCGCTGTACGGCCACGCCGCCGTCCACGGCGAGGGCGTAGAGATGCTCGTCACCGCTGCACTTGCGGCACGCAAGGCCGCGGGCGGCACGACCCGGCGCTGCCGCCTTGCCCTCGGCGAGGGCCTGGCCAAGCACCGCGTGCTCCCGCTTCCCGCGCTCGGCAAGTCCGAGCTGCGCGCGGTGGTCGCGCGCAAGGCGCAGGCCATGCTGGAGGTCGAGAACGCAACGGAGCTGTGCTTCGCCGCCGACGACGCCGGGCCCTCGGCGGACGGCGCGCGCTCGTGGCTGCTGACGGCCGCGCCGCGCCAGCGCCTCACCGAGCTGCTCGTGCGCCTGCGCGAGCGCCGGTTGCGTATTCGCGGCGTCGTGCTGGAGTCCCTGGCCGCGCTGCACCTGGCCGACGAGCTGCGCCGCGAGGACGGCGCCGCCTCGCTGTGCGTTGCCTTCGGTCCGACGGCCGTCGAGGTCAGCCTGTTCGACAACGGCCGCCTCGCCGTGAGTGAGGTGCTCGAAGGCGACCTCGCGTCGCAGCCCCAGCTCGCCACCGGCGTGCTGCAGCTCATCCGCACCTCAGCCGCCTATTGGCGCAAGTCTCGGCGCGGCGCCGAGGTCGCCGAGGTGCGCGTGCTGGGCATGGCGCCCGACCGCGGGCCGCTGCTCGGCCAGGCGATCGAGGCCGCGCTGCCCGGCTGCGCCGTGCGCTGCGAGCCCGCGCACGACGACGACCACCCCGACGCCGGGCGCGTCGCGATGCTCGGGGCGCTGCTCCGGCAGAGCGCCCTCGCGCCGGACCTCTCCCCGCCGCTCCCGCCGAGGCGCCTGACGCGCGCGCTCGGGCTCGCCGCCTGCATCGGCGCGCTGCTCGGCGGCTTCGCGCTCGTGCGCCGCGCGGTGCACGAGCCCAGCGCCGAGCTGCGCACCGAGATCGCGCGCCTCGAGGGCGAGACCGTCGACCTGGCGCTGATGGAGCGCCGCCGCGCCGAGGTCCGCGACACGCTCGAGCTGGTGCACGAGCGCGTGCGCCGCGCCGCCGCGCTCGGCGCGGACGCGCCGGAGTACGTCGACTCGCTGTCGTCCGTGCTCGGCGCGCTCTCCGGCCGCGCGGAGCTGCTGCAGGCCTCCGTCGTCAGCGGCCCGGGCGGTCGCCACGACCTGCGCTTCGAGGCTGTGACGGTCGCGCCGCCACTGCAGGCGCTGCGCCTCGTGCGCGCGGCCGAGCTCGCGCTCACCGCCGACCCACAGATCGAGGACGTGCACCTCGAGCTGCCCACCTCCACCGCGGAGGACCCCTCCTCCCGCGAGTTCCGCTTCGCCGTCTCCGCCGTCCAGTGCGTCCGATGATCACGCACGTCGACAACCACCGCGAAGGCGTTCTCGTACGCCTCTTGCACAACTGGGCCCCCGCGCTGTGCACGACACTCGCGCTCGTCGGCGCCGTCGGACTGCCGCTACGCGGGCTGCGAGCCGCGCGCGTCGACCTCGACCGCGCGCGGACGGACCACGCCCGCGCGGCCGAGCTGCGCGCCGAGCTCGACGCCTTCCACGCCGCCGGCGGCGACGCCGCGCTCGCGGCGCTGCGCGACCGCACGGGCGCGATCCTGCCGCGCGAGCTGTCGCGCGTGGACCTGCGCGCCGCGCTCCAGGTCGTCGCCGAGGCGTCGGACCTCGAGCTCTCCGCGCTCGCCATCTCCGCCCCGCGTCCGACGCGCCACCGCGCGCTCGACGACGCGGTCGTCGCCTGCGAGGTCAGCCTCTCGGGCCGCGGCCGCCCCTCCGCGCTCGCCGCGCTGATCCGGCGCACGCGCGACCTCGGTTACCCCCTCTCCCTCCAGAGCTTCCAGCTCGACCGCCCCGCGGTCGACGACGCGCGCTTCGAGGTGCACGCCGTGCTGAAGCTCTACCAGGCGGTCCCCCGCCACGCCGTCCCCGACCCCCGAGCCGCGCTCGAGGAGGACCCGCGATGAAGCCCAAGGCCAAGAAGGTCACCACCGGCCTGCTCGCCGTCACCGCCGTCGCCATCTGGATCCCCCAGCTGCTGGTCGGCGTGGTCCAGAAGGAGCCGCAGCCGCGCGGCGAGTACGAGGAGGAGTCCGACGAGGACTGGTCCGACGACGAATGGTCGGGCGGCGACGAGGCCGGGGAGTGGTCGGACGACGCGTCGTGGGACGACGCGTCGTGGGACGACGCGGACGAGGGCGGCTACGGCGAGGAGCTCGGCGGCTTCCCCGACGGGCTCGAGCGCGCGCCCGCGTCCTACGGGAGCGGCGGCGGCGACCTCGCCGGGTCGCTCGCGCAGCTCTCGGGGTCCCTGCGGATCTTCGGCAGCCAGGCGCGCGTCAACCTCGACGAGCTGCTCGGCGCCAGCGCCGCGACCACCGCGCCCGCCACCGCGCCCCAGCCCGTCACGCACGCCGCGGAGCTCGAGCTGCGCCTCGCGGGCGACGCGCTCGTCGAGTTCGCGCGCGCGCGCGCGCTGACCGCGATCATCCACCGCGACGACGCGCCGCTGGCGATGCTCGACGACCGCCTCGTGCGCGTCGGCGACGAGGTCGGCGCCGGCGTCCGCGTCGCGGAGATCACGCCGCGGCGCCTGCGGCTCGAGTCCGGCGGCGGCTCCGCCTGGCTGTCGCTCGCGCCCTTCCGCACACGCCGCGCTGGCGGCGACGACGAGGACGAGCTTGACGAGCCCGCCGCGACGCCCGAGCCGCAGCCGGTCGTGCTGACCGGCGCCCCGACGGCGGGCGACGCCGCCGCGACGAGCACCACGGACGCCGAGGACGAGCCGGCCGACGAGGCCGCGGAGGACGCGCGATGATCCGCACCGACCGACGCCTGGCCCTGGCCCTCGCGGCGAGCGCCGCGACCCTCACGGGCTGCAAGGCCTTCGAGCCCACCCTCGACCGGCGCGCCGCCACCGCCGAGCGCGAGCAACCGCCGATCGAGCTGCCCGCGGTCGAGGTCCCCGACGACGCGCCGCTGCAGCCGCCGACGGACGCCGCGCGCTTCTCGGTCGAGACGTCCGAGCGCCCGCGCATCGGCGACGACACGCGCGGCAGCTTCCAGCTGCGCGGCGTGCAGCTCGCCACGGCGATACACATGATCGCGGAGGCCGGCGGCGTGAACGTCTACCTCGACGCCGAGATCGACCGCCTGGTCGACGCGTCCTTCCCGAACGTCACGCTCGACGACGCGATGCACGTGCTGCTGACGCAGAACGGGCTGCGGCTCGTCGAGGACCCGCCCGGGATCTACTGGGTGACGACCGACGACGGCTCGCAGGCGCAGACCGCGCGCTTCCGCGTGCAGTCGATCGACGCGGCGAGCGTCGTCGACGACCTGACGGCGCTCGTCTCGAGTGAGGCCCGCCTGGTCGTCAACGAGGAGCAGAACCTGGTCGTGCTCGACGGCAGCGCGCGCGACGTCGAGCTCGTCGCCGCCTACCTCGAGAGCGCCGACCGCCGCAAGCGGCAGGTCCTGCTGCAGCTCGAGCTCGTCGAGCTGACGATGGACGAGGACTTCGAGCTCGGCCTGCAGCACGCGATCACGGACGCCGACCTCGGCGGGCCGAACCTGCTGTCGCTCGCGCAGAACCTCGGCGTAGGCGACGGCGAGTTCAGCGCGACGCTCGACAACTCGGACATCCCGCTGTCGAGCACGCTGACCGCCCTGCAGCAGTTCGCGGGCGTGAACGTGCTGAGCTCGCCCCGCGTGCTGGCCGTCACCAAGAGCCCGGCGAAGGTCGAGATCGTCACCGAGATCCCGTACATCCGCGCGACCGTCGAGACCACCGTCGGCGGCGGCGCGGCCGGCACCTCGTCGTCCGAGGAGGTCGAGTTCAAGGAGGCGGGCCTGACCATGACCGTCACGCCGACCATCCAGGAGGGCGGCGTGGTCGAGATCGTGATCGAGCAGAAGTTCTCGAACGTCGTCGACTTCTTCAACGACATCCCGGTGCTCGACACGCGCAACCTGTCGACCGTGATGGCGGTGCGCAACGGCCACACCGCCGTGCTCGGCGGCCTGATCCAGAACGCGGCGACGGAGGAGGACACCGGCGTCCCCGGCCTGATGTCGATCCCGCTCGTCGGCCGCCTGTTCCGCTCGGACGTCGACGCCTCGCAGCGCCGCCAGCTGCTGGTCTTCGTCACGCCGCGCGTGCTGACCGACAGCCAGAGCGACGCGCTGTCGAGCCGCATGCGCGACGAGTACCGCGAGACGCTGCGGCTCTCCGGCATGCCGTCGGTGGAGGCGCGCTAGGCGCCATGGTCACGCTGAAGGGACGGCTGGGCGACCGGCTGATCGACAAGGGGCTGTTGACGCAGGCCCAGCTCGAGGTCGCCCTCGGCGAGCAGAAGCGAGCCCACCGCGCGCTCGGCGAGATCCTCGTGTCGCTCGGCTTCTGCACCGAGGAGGACATCCTCGCGCTGCTCGCCGAGGACATGGGCCTGCCCTTCGTGCGCGCGCGGGACCTGGCCGTCGACCCGCTGATCGCCTCGACGCTCGACGCCGCTTTCGTGCGCGAGGCCAAGGCCTTCCCCTACGCGCTCGAGGACGGGACGCTCAAGGTCGCGATGGCCAGCCCGGACGACCCACAGTCGACCGCGGCGGTGCGCGCGCGCTTCCCCTACCCGCTCGACGTCTCCGTGACGTCCGAGGGCGCGCTGCAGGCGCTCGTCCGCGAGCACCTGGAGGCCGCCGGCAGCCTCGTCGCCGACCTCTTCCAGGAGCTGCAAGCCGCGGGCGGCGAGACCACCGACTACCCGATCGAGGCGCTGGCCGAGGCCGTACTGCTCGACGGCATCCACCGCGGCGCGACGGACATCCACGTCGAGCCCGAGGAGCGCGTCTGCCGCGTGCGCTACCGCATCGACGGCGTGCTGCAGCCGGGCGAGAACCTGCCGCTCGAGGTGACCTCGGCGGTGGTCTCGCGGATCAAGATCCTCTCGTCGCTCGACATCTCCGAGCGCCGCCGCCCGCAGGACGGCCGTCTCGAGCTGAAGACGCAGGACCGCCATGTCGACATGCGCGTCTCGGTGATGCCCTGCACCTACGGCGAGAACGTCGTGCTGCGGATCCTCGACCGCTCGGGCGGGCTGATGAGCCTCGACACGCTCGGCATCGCGGAGCGCGACCGGCGCTGCCTCGAGCGCGTCATCCAGCGACCGCACGGGATCTTCCTCGTGACCGGACCGACCGGCTCGGGCAAGACGACGACGCTCTACTCGATGCTCGCGATGATCGACGCGATGGAGCGCAACGTCGCGACCGTCGAGGATCCGGTCGAGTACCGCATGCCGCTGCTGCGGCAGAGCCAGGTCGACCCGTCGATCGGCTTCACCTTCCACTCCGGGCTGCGCGCACTGCTGCGCCAGGACCCCGACGTGATCCTGATCGGCGAGATCCGCGACCAGGAGACCGCCGACATGGCGATCAAGGCGTCGATGACCGGGCACCTGGTGCTGTCGACGCTGCACACGAACAGCGCGCTGGGCGTCATCCCGCGCCTCGTCGACATCGGCGTCGAGCCGTTCATGATCGAGGACTCGCTGATCGGCGCGCTCGGGCAGCGGCTCGTGCGCCGCGTCTGCGACGCCTGCGGCACGCTCGTCGAGCCGACCGAGCGCGAGGCCGCGTGGCTGGGCGGCGCGGTGGCGCAGGTGCGCAAGGGCCAGGGCTGCGACCGCTGCGGCGGCAGCGGGCTCGTCGGCCGCACCGTGCTGGCGGAGCTGTTCATGCCGGACGACTCGATGGCCGACGCGCTGCGCTCCGGCGCGGGGCTCGGGACGCTCGAGCAGCTGGCGCAGGCCTCGGGCTTCCGCTCGCTCGAGGACGACGGCAAGCGCCTCGTCGCCGAGGGCGTGACGACCATGGACGAGGTACTGCGCGTCAACGCGAGCCACCGCCTGACCGAGGCCGAGCGTGGAGACCTTTGATTTCATCGCCGCCGGCGCGGCCGGCGCGGAGGTGCGCGGCGTCCTGAGCGCCGCGGACGAGCTGGCGCTCGACCGCGCGCTCGAGAAGAAGGGCCTCCTGCTCAAGCACGCGAGCGTCGTCGACGCGCGCGGGTCGCGGTCGCGCGCGCGCTTCACGCGCGACGAGCTGGTGACCTTCACCACCCAGCTCGCGACCGTCACCGGCGCGGGCATCCCGATCATCGAGGGGCTGCAGGGCATCGGGAAGCGGCTCGCCTCGCCGCCAGCTCGCGAGCTCGTCGAGCGCCTCGTCGTCAGCCTCGAGGCCGGCGGCAGCCTGTCCGAGGCGATGGCGCCCTTCCCCCGCGTCTTCCCGCCGATCTACCGCGCGTCAGTGCGCGCCGGCGAAGCCTCCGGCGCGCTCGACGCGATCCTCCAGCGGCTCGCAAAGTTCCTCGAGTGGTCGCGCGCGATGCGCGCCACAGCCGTCCAGGCGCTGATCTACCCCGCGATCCTGTTCTGCGCCATCCTGGGGCTGATCGCCCTATTGCTACTGTTCGTGTTGCCGAAGATCATGGGGCTGTTCCCCGACGGCGCGGAGCTGCCGTGGCAGACCGAGGTCGTGCTGACCGCCTCGAACGCGCTGCGCGGCTGTTGGTTCCTGGTCGCCGGCGCGGCCGTGGGGGTCGCCTTCGGCGCCGTCGCGGCTTGGCGCGTGCCGCGCGTCAAGCGCGCCGTATTCGCGGGGCTGTTGCAGGTGCCCAAGCTCGGGCCGCTGATGCAGAAACTCGCCATGTCGCGCTTCGCGTCGACCGCCTCGACGCTGCACGGCGCGGGTTGCGACGTGTTCACGATGCTCGAGATCGCCTCGGAGTCGTGCGGCAACGCCGCGCTCGAGGCCGCCTTCGCGCGCGCGACTACGCGCATCCGGAAAGGCTCGTCGATCTCCGCGGCCTTCGAGCAGGAGCCGCTGCTCGACCCGCTCCTGTGCCAGATGATCCACGTCGGCGAGCAGGCCGGCGCGCTCGACATGGCCCTCGCCAAGGTCGCCGAGTACTACGACGACGAGATCCCGCGCGCCGTGAAGAAGTTCCTGTCGCTGCTCGAGCCCTGCATCCTGCTGGGGGCCGGCGGCGTCGTCGCGTTCATCCTGATGGCGGCAGTGATGCCGCTGTTCCAGCTGTACGAGAACATCGGGTAGCCGCCATGCCGTCCCTCCCCACCTCCACGTGCCGCGCGCCCCGCGGCGGCTTCACGCTGCTCGAGATGATCGTCGTGCTCTCGATCATGGCCATCGTCGCCGGATCGGCG
Source organism: bacterium (assembly GCA_030426745.1). Taxonomy (GTDB): domain Bacteria; phylum Planctomycetota; class UBA1135; order UBA1135; genus JACKHV01. The sequence goes on along the minus strand of JAUHYB010000075.1, from coordinate 4,142 downwards.
ATCCCGCTCGCCTCCGCCGCGATCAACTCCGCGGCGCGCAAGGCGACGCTGAAGGAGCTCGACGGGCTGCGTGGCGCGGCGCTCGAGTTCTTCCGCGACACGGGCAATCTGCCGACCTCTGCCGGCGACATGGAGCGCGACCCCTCGCTCGGCGGCTGGTCCGGCCCGTACCTGACGGCCTTCAGCATCGACCGCAACTCCGGGCTCTCGCAGTACGCCGTCGATGCCTGGTCGCGCGCCTACCGCTTCTCGGGCGGTGGCTCGCAGCTCGCGATCACCAGCGCCGGCGTCAGCGGCGCCTTCGACGACGGCGACGACCTGTCGATCCTCGTCGACGTCACGCCGATCCGACGCCAGGAGACGCTCGAGACGCTGCGCATCGTCAACCAGGCGATCCAGGCCTACAACTCCGCCTGGCTGTCCAGCGACCCGCTGCCGGCGACCTACCCCGGCGCGCTCTCGAAGCTGGTCTCGAAGGGCTACCTGCCCGCGACGACGCCCTTCGCCGAGGACGGCTGGGGCGACGCGCTGCAGCCAGACCCGCCGTCGCTGACGCCGGTCGTGCGGGTGCGCTCGTCGAACGTCGCCGCGCCCTGAGGCGCCGCCGTCTCAGAGCGCGCGCCGCCGCGTCGACTTCTTCGCGGCCTTCTCGGCAGTCTTGCGGGCTGCCGCCTTGCGGGCCGTCTTCTTGGCCGCCTTCTTCGCGGCCTTCTTCTTCGACGCCTTCTTCCGCGCCGCCCGCGCGGCCGGGGCCTCGTCGCGGGTCTTCAGGTAGGCCGCGATGAACTTCTTGGCGGTCGCACGCTTGATCGCCTTGCCCAGGACGGCGAGCGGCACGTCGTCCAGCTTCTTGAAGCGCACGCACGACTTGCCCATGTCGAGCTTCTTCCCGGTCGCCTTCCAGTCCGCGGCGAAGCGCTCCGCCTCCCCCTCCTCGGTGTAGATGCAGAAGAGGTAGATCGCCATGTGGTTCTTCTGCGAGGCGATGCTGGCGAAGGGCAGCGGCTGCTTCGGGTCGCAGTGATAGCCGTCGGGGAAGACCGAGTGCGGCACGTACCAGCCGATCATCCCGTACTGGATGCCTTCCTCGAACTTGGCGTCGAGGTTGGCGTTGATCGTCTTCCGCACCGCCTCGAGCGCTTCGCGGCGGTCGGCGGGCAACGCGTCGAGGTACTGCTTCACGGTCGTGGGCTTGCTCATGCGCACCAGTCTAGACGGGCGGGCGTCGATCCCGCGAGCGCCGCTCCCGTCACGCGCCCGGCGGGGTGATCCCGTAGCGCCTCATCTTCTTCCACAGCGTCATGCGGCTCGTGTGCAGGCGGTCCGCGGTGCGGGCGCGATGCCACCCCTCGGCCTCGAGCGCGCTGCGGATCCTGCGGGCCTCGCGCTGCTCGCGCTCCGACAGCGGCCGCTCGAGCGCCGCCGCGGACTTGGTGCGCGGCCGCCGCACCTCGCTCGGCAGGTCGAGCACGCCGACGCGATCCCCGCCCGCCGTGACGACCGCGTGCTCCAGCGCGTTGCGCAGCTCGCGCACGTTGCCCGGCCACGGGTAGGCGCGCATGCGTTGCATCGCGTCGCGCGTCACGCCCCGCAGGTTGCGCCCGTGGCGCCGCGCGAAGTCCGCCACCAGGTGATCCACGAGCAGCGGCAGGTCCGCCACGCGCTCACGTAGCGGCGGCATGACGATCTCGAACACGCGGATGCGGTAGAAGAAGTCCTCGCGCATCGCGCCCTCGCGCACGAGCGCCTCCAGGTCGCGGTGCGTCGCCGTCACGATGCGCACGTCGACCGCGACCTCGCTGTCGCCGCCGACCGGCCGAACGTGGCGCGTCTCCAGCACGCGCAACAGCTTCAGCTGCAGGTGCGGCGACAGCTCGCCGATCTCGTCCAGGAACAGCGTGCCGCCGTCCGCCGCCCGGAACAGCCCCGGCTGGTCGCGCGTCGCCCCGGTGAACGCGCCGCGGCGGTGGCCGAACAGCTCGCTCTCCAGCAGCGCCTCGGGGATCGCCGCGCAGTTCACGGCCAGGAACGGCTTCGTCGCCCGCTCGCTCGCGTCGTGGATCGCGCGCGCGCAGAGCTCCTTGCCCGTCCCCGACTCGCCGCGCACCAGCACCGTCACCTCCGTCCGCGCCGCCAGCTGGATCGCCCGGAACACGGCCTGCATCGCCGGGCTCTCCCCCACCAGGCGGCCCAGGCCGCGCACGCGCCCGGCGTCCTCCAGCTGGTGCAGGCGCTGGTGCGTCAGCACGAAGCTCGTCAGGTCCGCGAAGGTCCCGATCGCGCCGACCACGCGGTCGCCCTCGCGCACGAGCCGCACGTTCCCGTGCAGGTAGAGCTCGCGCCCGTCCTTGGCGAGCACCTTGCACTCCTGGTTCAGGATGCCGTCGCCGACGTCGCTCGGGTCGGCCAGCACGTCGCGCAGGCTGGCGAAGCCCTTGCAGTTCTCCCCCTCGAGCAGCTCGCACGGCCGGCCGCGCACCTCGTCCTCGCGGTAGCCGGTGATGCGCTCGGCGCCGGCGCTCCACGAGACGAAGCGGCCGTCGGCGTCGACGGTGAAGAGGCCGTCGGCCATCGCGTCGAGGACGCCGGCGAGGAGGGCGGGGCTGCGGCGGAAGTCGAGGTCCATGGCGGGGTTGACAGGTAAATCGTAAACGGTTGACGCCGCTTCGGCTCGCCCGAAACGGCCGTCGGGAGCAGCCACAAACCATTTTTTCCCAGCGGTTTACGCACCCCGCGCGAAGCGCCCTCCGCGGCACGCCCGTTGCATTCCCGGGCCGTCCCGTCGCGGACCGCGCGCCGGCCACCGGGCCGCGCCGCCCGCGACCCGCCCGGCCGCCGCCTCGGCCCCGGGCACCCCAAGGCTCCCGACCCCCTCTCCCGATGACGAACGCACCCGCTGCAGGCGCCCTGACGCGCGCCCGCTGGTCGCCCTACCTCGTCGGCGCGCTCCTCGGCGTGCTGTCCTGGGCGACCTTCTTCTGGATGGACAAGGCCCTCGGCGCGAGCACCACGATGGTGCGCGCCGCGGGCCTCGCCGTCGGCACCGTCTCCGAGTCCGCCGTGCGCGACACGAGCTACTTCGCGAAGTACCTCGTCGGCAAGCCGGCGATCGAGTGGCAGTTCGCCCTCGTGCTGATGCTGCCGGTCGGCGCGTACCTCGCCGCCCGCGCGTCGCGGACCTTCCGCGGCGAGTCCGTGCCCCCGCTGTGGAGCGCCCGCTTCGGCGACTCGAAGGCGCTGCGCTTCGCGGCGGCCTTCGGCGGCGGCGCGCTGATGCTCTTCGGCGCGCGCCTCGCCGGCGGCTGCACCTCCGGCCACTCGATCTCCGGCAACCTGCAGCTCGCGACCGGCAGCTGGCTCTTCACGGCCGCGCTGTTCACCTCGGGCATCCTGACCGCCAAGGCCCTCTACGCGAAACGGAGCTGAACCATGTTCGACACGGACCTCTTCGCCGACCCGCGCACGCTGCTGCTCGGCGCCCTCACGGGCCTGGTGTTCGGATTCCTGCTGCAGAAGGGCGGCGTCTCGACGCACCGCGTGATCGTCGAGCAGTTCCTGCTGCGCGACTTCACCGTCCTGAAGATCATCCTGACCGCGGTCGTGGTCGGCGGCGTCGGCATCTTCGCGATGGCCGACGGCGGCGCGATCGACGGGCTGAAGCTGAAGAGCACGCACGTCCTGGGCAACGTCCTCGGCGGCCTCCTGTTCGGCGGCGGCATGGCGATCCTGGGCTACTGCCCCGGCACCGGCGTGGCCGCGATCGGCCAGGGCTCGCGCGACGCGATCGTCGGCGTGCTCGGCATGGTCTTCGGCGCGGGCGTGTACGCCTTCGCCTTCCCCTTCCTGAACGAGCACGTCCTGAGCGTCGGCGACCTCGGGAAGGTCACGCTCGAGGACTCGATCGGGGGCGCGCACTGGGCCTGGATCGCCGCCATCGCGGCGCTGGGCGGCGTGCTCTTCGTCTGGCTCGAGCGCCGGGACCGCGGATCGCGCGGCGCCGCCGGCGCCTGACCGGCCCGCCTCCCGACCGGGCGCGACCGCGCCTCCACGCACGGCACCCCCAGCTTCCCCCCCCGGGAGCCTCGCTCGGGCGGGTACCGCGAACGCGGGCCCGCCCGGGCACTTCCCCATCGCGTGCGCCG
>JAUHYB010000477.1 GCA_030426745.1 bacterium | reverse complement strand
AGCCACGCGTTCGTGACGAGGTACTTCGGCGCCTCCGGCGTGCCGAACAGCATGTTCAGCGCCCCCAGGAGCTGCGCTTCCTCGCTCGCGCCGAATTCGGCGTCCTCGAGCTCCTTCACCACCTGTTCGTTCAGCGAATACTCGCGCGGCGCGGAGGTCGGGTCGTACCCGCAACCCCCGAGGACGAGGCCGGCGGCGCACACGAGCGCCGTCCCGGGACGGCGATGGATCGAGATGTTCATGCAGATCGCTCCTCGAAGGACCACCCAGTCGCGCGGAGGGGTCGCGCCGCGGGGGTGGCCGCGGATCACACCTGGAGCGATCGGAGGGGGGGTCGGAGAGAGGGTCTCCGGCGGTGGAGGCCGCCGTGGGATGCGCCGAGTGTGCAGGGGGGCAAGGGCAAGTCAAGTTGCGAGGTCGCCAGGGCGGATCCGCCGTCCCCGTTTGGGGCGATCCGCGGCCGCCCGACGCCCAAAGCGAAGTTCCGGGCCCGCAAATCCGCTTTCCGCCTCCCCCCACCGGGGGGAGACCGTCGCGCGGGCGGCGGGTTCGCGGTCGCGCCGGGGGACGTCGCGGGAAGCGCCCGCTCCGCCTCGCCTCCCGCCGCCCCGCCGTTAGGATCGTCCGCCGAATCGCCGCCGGCGCCGCCCCCGCGGTCCGCCGCGGCGCTCGGCTCCGCGGGATCGAACCGGCCCCTGGCATCGAGCGCGCGCGCCGCCCAGGTTCCCGCCTCCGCGACCCCCACCGCGACCTGCCGTCGCGGACTCCCGCGACCGACCGCCGGTCCCACGACTCGCTGACCCGCTGATCCGCACGATGAACGCCACCCCCCTGCGCCCGCGGCACGAGGCCGCCGGCGCGCGCCTCCTGCCCGAGGGCGTCGCCGCCCCGCTGCTCACCTACGGCGACGTGCCCGCCGAGTACCGCGCTGCGCGCGAGGGCGCCGCGCTCTTCGACGAGGCGGACCGCGGCCTGGTGCGCGTCGTCGGCGCGGACGCGCCGGAGTTCCTGCACCGCCTGCTGGCGAACCGCGTGCTCGACCTCGCGCCGGGCGCGACGAACCGCAACCTGCTGCTGACGCCGCAGGGCAAGGTGCGCTTCGTGTTCGACGTGCTGCGCACGCCGGAGGGCTTCGAGCTGTCGACGGCGCCGGGCGACGCGCCGCGCCTCGTCGAGGCGCTCGACATGTTCCTGTTCGCCGAGGCGCTCGAGCTGCTCGACGTGTCGGACGAACACGCGCCGCTGACGGTGCTCGGGCCGCGGGCGGCGGACGTGGTCGCCGCGGTGACCGGCGCGCCGGCTCCGGCGGAGCTCGGCGCGAGCGCGGCGTTCGAACACGGCGGCCTCGCCGGCCGCGTGACGCACCTCGAGCGCTTCGGGTCGCCCGCGTGGCGCGTCGACGCGGGACCGGACGGCGCGGACGCGCTGTGGTCCGCGCTGGTCGACGCCGGCGCGACGCCCGCCGGCCGCGTGGCGTCGGACTCGCTGCGCGCGGAAGCGTGCCGCGCCGAGCCGAACGTCGACGTCGACGACAACGTCTACCCCCAGGAAGCGCGCCTCGAGCCGGCGTTCAGCCTCGACAAGGGCTGCTACATCGGACAGGAGGTCGTCGCGAAGATCGACACCTACGGCGGGCTGAACAAGCGCATGGTCTGCCTGCGCGTGTCCGACGACGACCCGGTGCCGCCCGGCACGCAGCTCTACCGCTACGACGAGCAGAAGGACGAGTGGCGCTCGCTGGGCCTCGCGACGAGCTGGGCGTACTCCTTCGCGCTCGACGGCGGCGTCGTGCTCGCGTACGTGAAGCGCCGCCACCAGGACCCGGGCACGGAGTTCCGCCTGGACGAGGGCCCGCGCACGGCGACGATCGTGGACGACCCGCTGCGCGACGACGCGCTGCCGACGCCGGGCGCGTAGCGCGGGACGGCGCCGCGTTCGATCCTCCGGACGCCGCGCTCCCCTACTCGACCGGCCCCTCGCAGACGACCTCGAGCTTCACGCCGCCCGGATCCTTGAAGAACACGGCGTAGTAGTGCGCGCCGTGCTGCGGGTACAGCCGCGGCGGCTCGACGACGTCGGCGCACATCGCGACCAGGCCGTCGTGCAGGCGGTCCACCTCGGCGCGCGACGAGGCGCGGAACGCCAGGTGGTGCAGCGCGCCCGGCTTGCGGCGGTGCACGGCCTCCTCCGCGAAGCAGGCGCGCGGCGACGAGATCGCGACGATCACGTCGTCGTGGATGTACTCGACGACGTGCATCTCGTGCTCGTCGAGCACCGCCTCGCCGCGCCGCTCGGGGTCGAAGCCCAGCATCGGCATCAGGCGGTCGTAGAACGGGACGGCCGCCACCATGTCGGCGACGGTGATCTGCACGTGGTCGATGACGGGCTTCATGGCGCGCACAGCGTAGCGCGCGCCGCCCTCGGAGCATGTCCCGGGAACCGCGAGGCTTCGGTCGGTTGCGGCCGGCCGCGGCCGCGCGTCACCGCGTCGGGTCTGCTCCGAGCCCCGTCGAAGGGCGCGTCGTCGCCCTCCCGCGCGCCGCGCGCTCCCCGCTCGGCCTCGGGCCGACGACGGGGTCCGGGACGCGCGCTCAGCGCGACACGGTGCGGAACGCC
>JAUHYB010000476.1 GCA_030426745.1 bacterium | reverse complement strand
CGCGAAGGTCGCGAAGTCGCGCGGCGCGCGGCCCAGCGCGCGTTGCACGCCGTCGGTCGTGCGCTCGTTGCGGCCGTCGAGCACCGTCGTGAAGAGGTACGTCATCAGCTCGATCGCGTCGCCGGGAACGCCGAGCTGCTCCATGCCGTCGGTGAACGCGCCGAGCGGGATCGTCGAGTAGTGCACGTCGCGGCCCGCGGCGGCGGCGACCTCGGCGACGGCTTCGGCGAAGGTCATCGCGCGCGGTCCGGTGACCTCGTACAGCTCGCCGACGTGTCGGTCCTCGACGAGCGCGGCGACGGCGACGTCCGCGATGTCGTCGCAGTCGATGAACGGCTCGCGCACGTCGCCGATCGGCAGCGCGACCTCGCCGGCGTTGACGAAGTCGGCGAACGCGCCCTCGTCGAAGTTCTGGAAGAACCAGCTGGCGCGGACGATCGTCCACTCCATGCCGCTCTCCTGCACGATGCGCTCGCAGTTCTGCGCTTCTTCCTCGCCGCGGCCGGACAGCAGCACGAGGCGCTCGACGCCGCTCTGCTTCGCGAGCTCGGTGAACGCGCGGATCGCGTCCGGCGCCGCGGGCACGGCCAGGTCCGGCGTGTAGGCGACGTAGACGCGGCGCACGCCCTCGAGCGCGGGCGCCCAGGTGGTGCGGTCGTCCCAGTCGAAGGGGATCGCGGCCGAGCGCGAGCCGCGGCGGACGGGGACGCCGCGCTGCTCGAGGCGGTCGGCGACGCGGCGGCCGGTCTTGCCGGTGGCGGCGAGGACGAGGGTGAGGTCGGCGGGGGTGGTGGTCGTCGGGGTGTTCGGGGTGTTCGGGGTGGAGGTCATGGCGGTGCCTTTCGGGGCTGGTGGGTTGGTTGGATGGGTGGGTCGGGGCGCCGGGGGCTCGCGGGTGGCCGGGATGGCCGGGAGGCCGGAGCGTCGGGGCGCGGGTCGGGTTGGTGCGGCGAGGAGTGGCGCGGCCCGGGTGGGCTCGTGCTGTCCCTCGCACGGAATCCAAGATCGGCGATCCGGACTGGACGCGCTATGGCGGTCGATCTCGACTTCTTGCTCGAGCGTCCAGCGAGGGTGGTCGGCCGGCGGGGCGTGTCGTAGGGTGGGGGCATGCTCGAGGATCGATCCGGCAGTGCGGGAGAGTCGCGAGGCGCGAGCCCTGCGGGGGCGGACCCGCGAGGCGCAAGCCCTGTCATTGCGCCCCACCCCGCCCCAGCCAACTGGGCCTCCCACGACCCGCTGGGCGAAGCCCTGCACTTCCTGCGCATGAGCGGCGTCGTCTACTCGCGCTCCGACCTCAGCGCGCCGTGGGGCGTCGACCTGCCCGCGATGCCGGACTGCGTGCTCTTCCACGTCGTCACCAAGGGGCGCGTGTGGTTGCTCGTCGACGACGACGAGCCGCGCGAGTTGCGGCCGGGCGAGCTGTCGCTCGTGCCGCACGGCGAGGGGCACGCGCTGGCGGACATGCCCGACACGCCGCGCGTCGACTTCTTCGACCTGCCGGTCGAGCGCATCGGTCCGCACTACGAGGTGCTGCGCCACGGCGGCGGCGGCGAGGAGTCGACGTTGATCTGCGGCGCCGTGCGCTTCGAACACCCGGCGGCGCGCGAACTCGTGCGCCACCTGCCGCGCACGATCCACGTCGAGACGTGGAGTTCGCCGCACGCCGACTGGATGCAGAGCACGCTGCGCTTGATGGCGTCGGAGGTCGCCGAGCGCCGCCCCGGCGGCGAGACCGTCGTCACGCGCCTCGCGGACATCCTCGTGATCCAGGCGATCCGCTCGTGGATCCGCGACAACCCGACGGCGCACCCCGGCTGGCTCGGCGCGCTGCACGACGAGCGCATCGGCCCGACGATCCTGCGCGTGCAGCGCGAGCCGGCGCGCGAGTGGACGGTCGAGGAACTCGCGCGCACCGCGTCGATGTCGCGCTCCGCCTTCGCCGCGCGCTTCCGCGAGCTGGTCGGCGAGACGCCGATGCAGTACGTGACGCGCTGGCGCATGCACCAGGCCGTGACCTGGCTCGGCGAGGGCGACCGGACCGTCGCGCAGGTCGCGCTGCAGCTCGGCTACCAGTCCGAGGCCGCGTTCTCGCGCGCGTTCCAGCGCGTGATCGGTTCGACGCCCGGTGCGGTGCGGCGCGGGGCGCGGGCCTGACAGAGCGCGCTGCGGTCCCGATTCGCGCTGACGCGCCGCGGCCCCTATGCTGCGCGCTCACCGGCCCGAACCCGAAAGGAACCCCCGCCATGCCGACCGCCACCGCCCGCCACATCCTCGTCCCGACCGAAGAGCAGTGCCTCGACCTGAAGAAGCAGATCGAAGGCGGCGCCGACTTCGCCGCGCTCGCGAAGGAGCACTCCAAGTGCCCGTCCGGTCGCAGCGGCGGCGACCTCGGCAGCTTCGGCCCGGGTCAGATGGTGAAGGAGTTCGACACGGTCGTCTTCAACGAAGCCGTCGGCGAAGTGCACGGCCCGGTGAAGACGCAGTTCGGCTACCACCTGCTCGAGGTCACGAGCCGGTCGTAGCCGGCCACGCGCGACCATCGCGTCGCGTCGACAGGAATACGGTGCCAGGCACCTTCCTCCGGAATCGCGTCCCGCGGTCGGGAGCCGCCGCAGGCGG
>JAUHYB010000475.1 GCA_030426745.1 bacterium | reverse complement strand
GCACCGTAGTCCTGTCGAGGCGCACCCTCGGGCCCGCTCCTCACAAGACGGTGCCGCCGCGCTCCTCGAGGAGCGCGGCGGCGCGTCGTCGTCAGGGCCTGCGCAAGGCGCCCCCCGACTCCCGGGCCCGACGCCTAGTAGCGGTAGTGGTCCGGCTTGTACGGCCCCTCGATCGGGATGCCGAGGTAGTCGGACTGCTCCTTGGTCAGCGTCGTCAGCTTCACGCCGAGCTTGTCGAGGTGCAGGCGCGCGACGCGCTCGTCGAGGTGCTTCGGCAGGGTGTAGACCTTGTTCTCGTACAGCGAGTGGTTGTTGAACAGCTCGACCTGCGCCATCACCTGGTTGGTGAAGCTGTTCGACATCACGAAGCTCGGGTGGCCGGTGGCGCAGCCGAGGTTCAGCAGGCGACCTTCGGCGAGGATGATCACCGAGTGGCCGTCCGGGAAGTTCCACTGGTCGACCTGGTTGTCGTGCTCGAGGGTGTTCTTGATGTTCACCTTCTCGATGCCCTGGACCTTCGCGAGGCCGGCCATGTCGATCTCGTTGTCGAAGTGGCCGATGTTGCCGACGATGGCGTTGTGCTTCATGCGCGCCATGTGGTCGGCGCGGATGATGTTGAAGTTGCCGGTGGTCGTGATGAAGATGTCGCCGTACTCGACGACGTCCTCGAGCGTCTTGACCTCGAAGCCCTCCATCGCCGCCTGCAGCGCGCAGATGGGGTCGATCTCGGTGACGATGACGCGCGCGCCCTGGCCCTTCAGCGACTGCGCGCTGCCCTTGCCGACGTCGCCGTAGCCGCAGACGACCGCGACCTTGCCGGACAGCATGACGTCCGTCGCGCGGCAGATGCCGTCGACGAGCGAGTGGCGGCAACCGTAGAGGTTGTCGAACTTCGACTTGGTGACCGAGTCGTTCACGTTCATCGCGGGGAAGGGCAGCTCGCCGCGCTCGACCATCTGGTACAGGCGGTGCACGCCGGTCGTCGTCTCCTCGGAGACGCCCTGGATGCCCTTCGCGACCTTGGTCCAGCGGCCCTTGTCGGTCTCGTGGATCTTCGCGAGGATCTTCAGCAGCTCGGCCCAGTCCTCACCGTCGCCGTCCTTCGGCGCGGGGACCTTGCCCGCCGCCTCGTACTCGGCGCCCTTCAGCACCATCATCGTGGCGTCGCCGCCGTCGTCGAGGATCATGTTCGGGCCCTCGCCGTCGCCCCAGTTGAGCGCCTGCTCGGTGCACCACCAGTACTCGGCGAGCGTCTCGCCCTTCCAGGCGAACACGGGCACGCCGGCGGGCTTGTCGGTCGTGCCGTTCGGGCCGACCGCGACGGCCGCGGCCGCGTGGTCCTGCGTCGAGAAGATGTTGCACGACGCCCAGCGGACCTCGGCGCCGAGCGCGACGAGCGTCTCGATCAGCACGGCGGTCTGGATCGTCATGTGCAGCGAGCCCGTGATGCGCGCGCCCTTCAGCGGCGCCTTGCCGGCGTACTCCTCGCGGAGGGCCATCAGGCCGGGCATCTCGTGCTCGGCGAGCACGATCTCCTTGCGGCCGAAGTCGGCCAGCTTGATGTTCTTGACCTTGAAGTCGGTGTCGGTCAGCGGGGCGGCGGTGGTCATGTCGTTTCGTCTCTGTGGTTCGGAGCGTTCGTTGTCGGCGAACGCGTTCGGTTGCGGGTCAGCGCGGAACGCGTCCGCGAACGAGGAAGAGTTCGAGGTCCGCGGTCTGCGAACCTTGGTCGGGGTGGCGCGGCAGGTAGCGGTCGTCGAGCGACTCGACGTGCACGTCCTGGAAGCCGGCGCGCTCCATCGCGCGCGCGACCTCCGCGGGGTCGACGCCCAGGTGACGGTCTCCGAGCGCCTCGTGCAACCACGCCTCGCGGTGCGGCTCCAGGTCGACGACCACGGCGGTGCCGCCGGGCTTCAGGATGCGCCGCATCTCGGCGAGCGCGGCGTCGGGCGTCGGTAGGTGGTGCAGCACCATGCCTGCGATCGCGCCGTCGACCTCGCCGTCGGCGATGGGCAGCGCGTCGAACTCGCCGCGGCGCAGCTCGACGTCCGTGCCGCCGGTGGCGAGCGACAGGCGCCGGCGCGCTTCGTCGAGCATGCCCTCGGACGCGTCCACCGCGATCACCTTCGACGCGACGCCGAGCAGCGCGCGCGAGACGTATCCCGTGCCGCAGCCGAGGTCGGCGACGACCATCTCCGGCGCGACGAGCTGCGCGACCGCGCGCTGGCGCGCCTGGCCGCTCTTGAAGTCGGTGCCGATCGTGTCCCAGTCGCCGGCGACGCGGTCGAAGAACTCCGCGCCGCGCTCGCGGCGCTCGGACAGCACGCGGCGCAGGCGCGACAGGTCGCGCTCGTGATCGGGCAAGCCGTCGAGCTCGCCGGCGAGCGCGCCCCACAGGCGCGCGGCCAGGTCGTCGCCCGCGGGGTCGACGCCGAGGGCGACGAACACGCTGGATCCGACGCGGCGCTCGGCGAGGAGCGGCGTCTCGCGCAGCACGCGCAGGTGGTTCGAGACCCGGCTCTGCGAGGTCCCGAGGGCCTTCGCGAGCTCTCCGACGGACAGCTCCTGACGCGCGAGGAGCCCGAGGATCCGCAGGCGGGTCGGGTCCCCGAGCACCTTCAGGAG
>JAUHYB010000474.1 GCA_030426745.1 bacterium | reverse complement strand
GGCGGCCGAGAGGCGCTCCGCCTTGCGCGCCTGGAACAGGCGGCCGACGACCTCGTTCACCTCGGCGGCGGTCATCAGGCGCCAGCCGCCGGCGAGCTTGCGGACCTCGAGCGGCAGCGGCGAGGCCGCCAGGTCGGCCTCTAGCTCGGTCAGCGCGGTGCGGATGCGCGCGCGGGGCGCGCCCTGGGTCAGCTGCACGAGGCGCGCCTCGGAGAGTGCCTCGGGCGAGGCGAAGAGCAGCGCGCAGACCTCGCGGCGCAGCTCCTCGTCGGACAGCGAGGCGCCCGGGCCCGGCTCGGCGCCGTCCTGGTCGGAAGCGCCGTCCTGGTCGGAGGCGCTGCCCTGGTCGGAGGCGCTGCCCTGGTCGGGGACACTGCCCGGGTCGGAAGCACCGCCCTGCTCGCTCGCGGCGTCGTCCGCGTCCGCGGCGGCGTCGGGCTCCCGGGTCGCCGATCCTTCGGCCCCGTCCGCGCCCTCCTCCGCCGTCCGCGCGCCCGCGCGGCGCTCGGCGGCGTCGCGCTCGGCGGCCGCGGCCTCGGCCAGGACCTCGGGCGAGGGCCCGTCCTCCTCCGCGTCGCGGCGGGCCGCCGCGTCGTCCGCCGCGTCCTCGCCCGGCGCCGGCCGGGCGTCCTCGGGCGCGTCGTCACTCGCCTGCATCACCGGCGTCTCGGCCAGGGCTTCTCGGGTTTCGCCGTCCATCGAGCGCGAGCATCGCCGTTCGCGCGAGCCGATGCAAGGCGCGAGCGGGCGCCGGATCAGAGCGCGGGCTCGTCCACCAGTTCGAAGAAGGGCGTCAGGTCGACCTTGTAGCGGCGGACCATCTCGCTCTTCCACTGCCAGTACTCGGGGTCGTCCAGCGGGTGCTCGCGCAGGCTGTCCTCGACGGCCTCGCGGATCTCCGGCCAGCCGCCGGCCAGCGGCTCGGGGCGGGCGACGACCTCGGCGATCAGCCAGGACCCGTCCTGCTCGAGCGGCCCGCCCACGCGGCCCACCTGCGTGCCGAAGGCCAGCTCCGAGATCGACGAGCCGTTCCGCAGCACCGGCGGGATGCGGCCGCCCAGCCGGGCGGAGGGGTCGAGCGACAGCTCGCGCGCCAGCGCGGAGAACTCCTCCCCCGCGTCCAGGCGCGCCATCGCGGCGTCGGCGTCCTCCTTCGAGCGCACGACGATCACGTTCAACTCGGTGCGCGGCTGGCCCAGCACGAACGCGCGCACGACGCGCTCGCCCAGGAGCTTGCGCTCGACCTCCCAGCGCATCTGCGACTCGTAGCGCTCGGCGTCGAGCCCCAGGCGCACCTCGACGAACTCGCGGAAGCTCATCGACGGGTCCTCGCGGCGGATCTGCTTCTCCATCTCCTGGCGCGTGCGCGTCAGGCCGAGGTCGATGAGGTCGTCGTCCACCTCGACGCCCAGGCGGCGCGACTCGAGCAGGATCAGCTTCGCGCTGACCAGGTGCTCCAGCATCTCGCGCACCTCGACGGAGCGGTTGTGCAGCCAGAAGGCGAGCAGCTCGCCGACCAGCACGTCCTCGCCCGCCACGCGCGCGGCGACGGGCGCCGGGACGACGTCGACGGCGGCTTCGACCGGCGTCGACGCGCGCTCGCGGTCCTCCGCGGTCCGTCGCGCGGGTTCGTCCGCGTTCGCCCGGCGCTCGCTCGCGGCGGCGCCCGTCGACGCCTCGGCAGGCGTCGACGTCTCGGTCGGGCGCTGGTAGTCGCGCGACGGGTTCGTCGACGCGCACGCCGCGGCGAGGAGCGCCGCGGCGGCGAAGAGGATCGGTCTCATCGGTTCGTTCGTCCTAGCGGTATCGGATGCGTCGCGTGCGGCCGATGCCCTTGCAGGTCTCGCAGACCTGTCGCTGGGTGCCGCCGCCGACGCTGTCGCTGCGCGCGCTCCCGGTGTAGATCACCTCGCGCACGCCGGTGCCGCCGCACTCGCGGCAGTTGTGCAGCTCGGGCTTCTCGCGCAGGTCGAACAGGCCGGAGTTCTCGACGAAGTACGCGACCAGCCAGTTCGTGCGCGCGGAGTGCGGCAGCTGCGCCCAGTACGCCTCGACGTCCTCGTCCTGCTCCTGCGAGCGGCGCGCGCGGCGCTGGCTCTCCTGGTTCTTCAGGAAGCGGTTCAGGCGCTCGTCCAGCGCGGCCCGCTGCGCGTCGGTGTCGGACTGCTGTTCCTTCGGCTCCTCGCTCGCCTCGAGCCCGGCCAGCGCGCCGTCCTCGCCCAAGAGCCAGGTGCCCAGGCCGTACGACGCCGGGCGCCAGCGGCCGCGGTCGCGCTCCAGCCACAGCTGCGCGATCGCCTCGTCCGGCACGTCGGGCCAGATCTTGCGCACGTCGTCGGTGACCTGCGACAGGAGGTCCTGGCGCATCGCGTCGTCGAGGTAGGCGAGCGCGCCCTCGTAGCCCATCTCGCGCGCGGCCTGCGCGGCCAGGCGCTCCATGCGGCGGAACCACGACAGCCGCACGATGTCGGCGGCGTGCTCGGCGCGCGCCTCGAGCACGCGCTTCTCGAGCTTGTTGCGGTCCTCGGCCAGCGGGCTGTCCGGGTACAGGCCGTCGAAGGCGACGAGCTGGTCCAGCGCGTCGGAGTAGCGCTTGCGGCGCTTCAGGTGGTCGACCTGGTTCAGGTAGTCCACCTGCTCCTGGCGCTC
>JAUHYB010000473.1 GCA_030426745.1 bacterium | reverse complement strand
CCGGGCACGACACGGTCTTCCACGTCGCCGCGCTGGCCGGCGTGTGGGGTCCGCGCGCGGACTTCTGGCGCGCGAACGTCGAGGGCACCCGCAACCTGCTCTGCGCGTCGGTGGACGCCGGCGTCGCCCGCTTCGTGCACACCAGCTCGCCGTCGGTCTGCTTCGACGGCAAGGACCACGTCGACGCGTCGAACGACGTGCCGCGCGCGACGCGCTTCCTGGCCGCCTACCCCGAGACGAAGGCCGTCGCCGAGGCGTGCGTGCTCGACGCGAACGGCGAGGGCGGCATGGCGACCTGCGCGCTGCGCCCCCACTTGATCTTCGGCCCCGGCGACCCGCACCTCCTGCCGCGCCTCGTCGCGCGCGCGAAGGCCGGCAAGCTCGCGATCGTCGGCCCGGGCACGAACGAGGTCACGCTGACCTACGTCGAGAACGGCGCCGCCGCGCACGTCGCCGCCGCGGATCGCCTGGCGCCCGACGCGCCGCACGCCGGGCGTGCGTATTTCATCGGCCAGGAACAGCCGGTGCAGCTGTGGCCGTGGGTCAACGACCTGCTCGCGCGCCTCGGCGTCCCGCCGGTGACGAAGAAGGTGCCGCTGGGACCCGCCTTCGCGATCGGCGCCGCGATGGAAGGCACGTGGCGCGCGCTGCGCCTCGCCGGCGAACCGCCGATGACGCGCTTCGTCGCGCTGCAACTCGCGACCAGCCACAGCTACACGATGGAGCCCGCGCGCCGCGACTTCGGCTACCGCGAGGAGGTCGGGATGGACGAGGCGATGGACCGCACCGTCGCGTGGCTGCGCGAGCGCGAGGGCGCGCCGGTCGGCGCGAACTGACCGGCCTCAGCGCGCCCGCGCCGCGTCGAAGACCGCCAGCAGTTCGTCGCTGAACAGCACGAAGCGCGCGAGCCGGACCGCAGGGTGACGCGCGAGCGCCGCGCGCGTCGCGTCCAGCGCGACCCCGGCCGCGAGGTCCGCCGGGTACCCGAAGACGCCGCAGGAGATCGCCGGGAACGCGAGCGTCGCGATCCCGTGTTCCGCCGCCAGCGCGATCGCGTTCGCGTGACAGGCCGCGAGCAGCTCGGGCTCGCCCGCGTCGCCGCCGCGCCACACCGGGCCGACCGTGTGGATCACGTGCCGCGCGGCCAGCGCGTGGCCGCCGGTGAAGCGCGCCTCGCCGGTCGGACAGCCGCCGGGGTGGCGCGCGACGCACTCCTCGAGCAAGCCGGGCCCCGCCGCGCGGTGGATCGCGCCGTCCACGCCGCCGCCGCCGCGCAGCGACTCGTTCGCCGCGTTCACGATCGCGTCGACGTCCTCGAGGGTGAGGTCGCCGCGCACGCACTCGATCCGTTCGGTCATGAAGGTCGCTCCGGCCTCGCGTGGGTCATCAGGTTCATCCGTTGCACGACGCCGACCAGGGTGCGTGGACCTCACTCCAAGCGCTCCGCGCCGAGGACGCCTCATCGAGGTCCACGCAGGAGCCGCGACGCGTACTGAATCCGTAAGCGAGTTGCCCCCCCCCACAATCGCCGTAGCTTGCGAGACGATCGAACTCCGAATCCTCGACCGTCACGATATCGATCGGTCGCACTCTACGTCTTCATGCCGGGCGTGCACACCGGGTCGCGCTCTTCGCTCCGGACGACCCGGCTTCCTCGGCATCGACCGGCATGGAAGACGCCGCCACTCCCAGCAGTGATGCTCATGAAACGCCATAGCAGAATCGCGCTCGCCCTCCTCGTTGCTTCCTTCTTCGCCACGCAGAGTTGCGGCGGCAACGCCACGGCTGCGGCCGCCCCCGAAGCACGCGATGCACGAGCGCGGACCGACGACTCGTCCGCGGCGCACGATGAGATGCGGAGGGGTACGCCCCTCGACGACGGCGTCCGGACGGAATCGCACGTCGCGCTGAGTCGCGCCTTGATCGACCCCGACACCGGGGACCACGTGCGGTGTCTCTCCATCGCCCTCACCTTCATCGGGCCGGAAGGTGAATACCTCTCTCGGCTCTCCGGACTGGAGGTCCTCGAGCGTGCGAGCAGTCGAATCGTCGAGATCGAACAAGGCGGCATCGGGCCTCGCGCCGCGGGAGCGTCCGCGCCCGGTCACACCTACTCGATCGTCATCGCGCCCCCGGAAGGCGCGACGTGGGGAGAGACGCTCTCGGACGACATCACCGTCGACGTGGTCCGCAAGGACTGAACCGGACGGTCAGGTTCGATCACGCGCCCGATCGTCGCGCTCGTCGCGACGGTCGGGCGCGTGCGTGCTGCACCCGAGTTCCGCTCCCTGCGAGCGCACGGTGTTCGGACGGCGCGGAGAGTACTCCGGTGCTATCGTGTCCCCATGATCCTCCCCCTCCTGCTGACGCTCGCGGCCCAGGCGAGCGAGGTCGCGCGCGACGTCGTCGTCCCCGTCCCGACCGACGAGAACCGCGCCGCGTGGGTCGCCTTCCTGACGCCGGCCGCGGACGAGGTCGCGCACGAGTCGATCCCGTGGCTGCCGACCTTCGGCGAGGGCATCCTGGCCGCGGAGGAGCGCGACGCGCCGCTGCTGTTCTGGGCGATGAACGGGCACCCGCTGGGCTGCACGTGAGGCAACGGCGTCGTGGGCCGGCGTGTCTGGTCCGATGAGCGCGTCGCGGCGCTGAT
>JAUHYB010000074.1 GCA_030426745.1 bacterium | reverse complement strand
GCCGCGCGCCGTCCTCCTCCGCGAACGCAGCGACCACCGCCGCCGCGCCGCGCCCTTCGTCGTTCGTTCCCGTTTCTCGCACGGGGGGGAAGACCGGCCGCGAGTCCGACGGTTCCCCTCGACGACGGATCCCGCGGCGCGGCGTACCAGCCCTGGGACCCGGGCCCCATCGCCCCGTTTCGAGATGGCGGCCGATCGCGGGGAACGGCGTGGAACCCGGCGTGAACTGCCGATGAACCACTACGGAGGTCGAGAGACCTCTTCCTTTCACATGCTGAGCTGGATGCACGGGTGGGGAGCGCTCCTTCTGGCCCTCTGGGCCGCGGAGGCGTGCGTGTTCCTGCTCTCCTACAAGCTGTTCTCTCGTTCCTGAGTGTGAACCTGCGAGTGTGATCTTCGAGTGTGATCTCTGAGTGTGGTGGTGCCCGCGAGGGATGCGCCGCCGATCGCCTCCGACGCACACGATCCGGGCCGGTCTTGCCGGACGAGCCACGACATCGTGTGACGACGGGCCGAGCGACCGACGACGACCCTCGCGACGCACGGTGTGGGATCGGGCGGCCGTCTTCTCCTGAGCGGTCGCCCGATTCTGATGAGGGCCGCGCCCGCGACGGTCGGTGATCCCGTCGGCGCCCGCTTCGGACGCGCGCGAAGCCGTGTCGGTCCCGACGCGCCCGTCACCATTGCGATGGTCTCATCGCGCCCCTCCCGTCGCGCCGTCCCATCGCGCCGTCCCGTCTCGCCGTCCCATCGCGACGGTTCCCGCTCCCGAGGCGCTGCCCCGCGACGCCGCGACCCACGGACGGCGGCGCAGAAGCCCAGTCCGCGAGCCCCGACCGCGAACCCGGCACGCGATCCGTGACGGCGACCGGAATCCGCCCGCGCAGGGCAATCGCGCGCCGCCACGGCTAGGATGTCGGGCCGTTCCGCGACCACGAACCAGCTCGACATGCTCCATCGCTCCCCCTCGACGGCCGCCCTGCTCCTCGCGGCCTCGCTCCTCGCCGCCTGCGAGACCGAGACCGCCCCCCAGCTGCCCCCGCCGCTCGTCACGGTCACCCAGCCGGTCGTACGCGACGTCACCCGAGACCAGGTGTTCGTCGGCGTGACGCACCCCGCGAAGACGGCCGAGGTCCGAGCGCGCGTCCGCGGCTTCCTGCGCTCGATCGAGTTCGAGGTCGGCAGCCGGGTGGAAGCGGGCGACGTGCTGTTCACCATCGAGCCGCAGGAGTTCGAGGCGCGCGTCGCGCAGGCGCAGGCCGCGCTGGCCGGCGCCGAGGCCGAGCTGCAGCGCGCGCAGGCGGACTTCGAGCGCATCGACTCGCTGCAACGGCAGGGCGACAACCGCGCCGTCAGCGAGTCGCAGGTCGACCTCGCGCGCGCGGAGCGCGACAAGGCCGACGCGAACATCGCGTCGGCGCGCGCGTCGCTCGCGGAGGCGGAGCTGAACCTGTCGTACACGCAGGTCAGCTCGCCGCTGACCGGGCGCGTCGGCCGCAACCTGGTCGACATCGGCAACCTGGTCGGCGCCGGCGAGTCGACGCTGCTGACGACCGTCGTCGAGCTCGACCCGGTCCACGTCTACTTCGACATCTCCGAGCGCACCTTCACGAACTACCTGCGCATGTACAGCGCGCGGCCCGCGAACGACGCCGAGGAGAAGGAGCGCCACCCCGTGTTCGTCGCGCTCGAGGGCGACGAGGGCTTCCCCCACGCGGGCTGGGTCGACTTCATCAACAACACGGCGCAGGCCGACACCGGCACGATCCAGGTGCGCGCGGTCGTGCCGAACCCCGACTTCCGCCTGTATCCCGGCCTGTTCGCCCGGGTGCGCGTCCCGGAGGAGGAGTCGGCCGGCGCCGTGCTCGTCGAGGCGCGCGCGATCGGCGCGGACCTGGGCGGCAAGTACGTGCTGGTGGTCGGGCAGGGCAACGTGGTCGAGCGCCGCAGCGTGGTCCTCGGGCCGCAGCAGGGCGAGTTGCGCGTGATCGAGTCCGGCCTGGATCCGGAGGCGACCTACATCGTCGACGGCGTCGTCCGCGCGCGCCCCGGGATGCCGGTGCGCGTGCAGACCCTCGAACAGGCGGCTGCGAAGCAGGCGACTCCGAAGCAGACCCCGCAGAAGCCGACCGCGCCGCAGGACGACGCGCCCGCCGCCGACGAACGCGACTGACCGCCGCGCCCCCCACCACGCCCGACGATGTTCAGCGCCTTCTTCATCCGACGCCCGATCTTCGCCAGCGTCGTCTCCTTCGTCGTCGTCGTCCTCGGCATCGTCTCGATCCCCGAGCTGCCGATCGAGCAGACGCCGAACATCACGCCGCCGACCGTCCAGGTCACCACCTTCTACCCCGGCGCCAGCCCCGACGTGCTGGCGCAGACGATCGCGCTGCCGATCGAGAAGGAAGTGAACGGCGTCGACGACATGATCTACATGTCGTCGATGTGCTCGAACGACGGTTCGTACTCGCTGACCGTCACCTTCGAGGTGGGCACGGACATCGACATGGCGACCGTGCTGGTGCAGAACCGCGTCAGCATCGCCGAGCCGAAGCTGCCCGAGGAGGTCAAGCGCCAGGGCGTCACGACGCAGAAGCAGTCGACCAACATGGTGATGGTCGTCAGCATGCTGCCCGAGGAAGAGGGCACCTACGACGCGATCTACCAGTCGAACTTCATCGACACGCGGCTGGTCGATCCGCTGAAGCGCG
Organism: bacterium; assembly: GCA_030426745.1. Taxonomy (GTDB): domain Bacteria; phylum Planctomycetota; class UBA1135; order UBA1135; genus JACKHV01. The sequence continues at coordinate 10,837 of JAUHYB010000074.1, read as the reverse complement.
TGCCCGGCGTCGGCGGCGTGACGGTCTTCGGCGCGAAGAACTTCGGCATGCGCATCTGGCTCGACCCCGAGCGCATGAAGTCGCGGGGCCTGACGACCTCCGACGTGCTCGCCGCGATCCGCGAGCAGAACGTGCAGGTCGCCGCCGGCCAGGTCGGCGCGCCGCCCACGACGGACGAGATCGAGTTCACGCTGACGCTGAACACCCTGGGCCGCCTGTCCGACGTCGACGAGTTCGAGGACATGGTCGTGAAGGTCGGCAGCGACGGCGCGCTCGTCCGCATGCGCGACGTGGCGCGCGTCGAGCTCGGCGCGGAGACCTACGCCCAGACGATGACCTTCGACGGCCGGACGTCGATCGGCATGGGCATCTTCCAGCTGCCCGGCGCGAACGCCCTCGACATCGCGGAGGGCATCCGCGAGACGATGGCCGAGCTGTCGAAGACCTTCCCGGACGGCCTCGGGTACACGATCGCCTACGACTCCACGCGCTTCATCAACGCGTCGATCGACGAGGTGATCTCGACCCTGCTGATCGCCGTGCTGCTCGTCGTCCTGACGGTGTACGTCTTCCTGCAGGACGTGCGCACGACGCTGATCCCCTCCGCGACGATCCCCGTCTCGCTGATCGGCACGCTGTTCGTGATGAACGTGCTGGGGATGTCGATCAACACGCTGTCCTTGTTCGGCATCGTGCTGGCCATCGGCATCGTCGTGGACGACGCGATCGTCGTCGTCGAGAACACGATGCGGATCATCGACGAGGAGAAGCTCCCGGCGAAGGAGGCGACCGAGAAGGCCATGGGCCAGATCACGGGCCCCGTCGTCGCGACGACGCTGGTGCTGCTCGCGGTGTTCGTCCCCACCGCGATGATGGGCGGCATCACCGGCCGTCTGTACCAGCAGTTCGCGATCACGATCTCGGTGGCGACGGTGTTCTCGTCGATCAACGCGCTGACCCTGTCGCCGGCGCTGTGCGGCATCCTGCTGCGGCCGACGCCGGAGCAGCGCGGGTGGTTCTTCCGCGGCTTCGAGCGCGTGCTGGACTCGACGCGCAAGGGCTACGTCGGCCTCGTCAGCACGCTCGTGCGCCGGCTCGGCTTCGCCGTCGTGCTGTACGCGGTCTTCGTCGGCGCGGCGGTCTTCGGCTTCATCAAGGTGCCGACCGGCTTCCTGCCCGACGAGGACCAGGGGTTCGTGTTCGTGAACGCGATGCTGCCCGAGGGCGCCAGCCTGGCGCGGGCCGAGCACGTGCTCGAGGACCTCGAGTCGCACATCCTGGAGATCCCAGGCGTCGACCACACGATCGGCATCGGCGGCTACTCGTTCCTCGACGGCGTCTCCACGGCGAACGCGGCCAGCGTCATCGTGACGCTGGAGACGTGGACGGACCGCGAGACCGTCGAGAAGAGCGTCGCGACGATCCTGGGGCGGATGAACCGCTACCTGTTCGACTACCAGCCGGCGATGGGCTTCGCCTTCGGGCCGCCGCCGATCATGGGCCTCGGCAGCGCGGGCGGCTTCGAGTTCAAGCTCGAGGACATCTCCGGCACGGCGGACCCCCTGCTGCTGGAGCAGTTCGCCAACGACCTGGTGGCCGGCGGCACGCAGGACCCGATCCTGACGCGGATGAACAGCAACTTCCGCGCGAGCACGCCGCAGCTGTTCCTCGACATCGACCGCGAGAAGGTCAAGCGCCTGAACGTCCGCCTGCAGGACGTGTTCGACACGCTGCAAGCGAACCTCGGTTCGGCCTACGCGAACGACTTCAACGCCTTCGGCCGCACCTACAAGGTGATGGTGCAGGCCGACTCGCGCTTCCGCGACCAGACGGAGGACATCGAGCGCCTCGAGGTGCGCAACGCCGGCGGCGACATGGTGCCGCTCGCCACACTGCTCGACGTGGAGCACCTGGTGGGCCCGCGGACGATCTTCCGCCACAACAACTACAAGGCGGCGACGATCACCGGCGCGCCGAACCCGGGCTTCAGCTCGGGCGAGTCGATCGCCGCGATGGCCGCCCTGGCCGACCGCACGCTGCCCGACTCGATGGGCTACGAGTGGTCCGGCACGACCTACCAGGAGCTCGAGGCGAGCGGCGGCATCCTGCGCACCTTCGGCCTCGCGCTGCTCTTCGTCTTCCTCTTCCTCGCCGCCCAGTACGAGAGCTGGTCCACGCCGCTCGCCGTGCTGCTGTCGGTCCCCTTCGCGATCCTCGGCGGCGTCGCGCTGACCTGGCTGCGCGGGATGGACAACAACGTCTACACGCAGATCGGCTTCGTCATGCTGATCGGCCTATCGGCGAAGAACGCGATCCTGATCGTCGAGTTCGCGAAGCAGAAGGTCGACGAGGAGGGCTACTCCGTCGTCGACGCCGCGGTCGAGGGCGCCCGCCTGCGCTACCGCGCGATCCTGATGACGGCCTTCAGCTTCCTGCTGGGCGTCATCCCGCTGGTCATCGCGACCGGCGCGGGCGCCGGCAGCCGCCGCTCGCTCGGCACGGCCGTCTTCGGCGGCATGCTGCTGGCGACGCTGATCGGCATCTTCTGGATCCCGGTGCTGTACGTCTTCGTCATGCGCGTGTTCTCGCGCAAGCCGAAGCCGGAGCCCGCCGGCGGCACGCCGCCGGTCGTCCCCGCTCCGGCGGAGTCCTGAGCGGCGCGCGTCGACGCGCGGCGGTCCATCCGCGCGTCAACGCGCGATTCCACCGACCGCGCGTCAGCGCGCAGCACCCCGACCGCGCGTCCACGCGCCGCAACCCGGCCGCGCGTCAACGCGCGAGGTCCGCCTGCAGGTCGCCGAGGACGTCGTCGATCGGGATCGAGACGCGGGCGCGGAAGGTCTCGTCGACGGGCTCGGCCTCGGCGGCGCCCAGGACCATCTCGCGCAGGACGGCCTCGCCGTACCACTCGGCGATCCAGGCCGTGAAGGCCAGCGACTGGGCGTAGGCGCGGTGGATCTTCGCGTCGTCGGTCCACGCGGCGATCGTGCGCTGCAGGTCGGACAGCGGGAACAGCTCCGCCTCGCGCAGGCGTGACCGCGCGTGCTGCACGGCCAGCGCGCGCCCGCCGGCGAAGGGCGGCGCCATCCACTGCGCCAGGCCCTCGTTCAGCCAGGCCGGGATCGACGTCGCGCCGAGCGCCGCGACGTAGGCGTGCACCAGCTCGTGGCGCGCCGTCTCGACCAGCGCGCGGCGCTCCGCGGCGAGGTCCTCGACCGGGATGCGCACGACGCCGTCGAACGCGCCGCCGGCCCAGTGGCCCAGCCCGGTCACCTCGCGGAACTCGTCGCGGCGGTACAGCACGACCTCGATCTTCGGCGCGCCCTCCTCCACCGGGAAGCGGCCGAACCACTCGCCGAAGTCCAGGTACGCGCGCTCGAGCTCCTCGACCAGCGGCTGCGTGCCGTGCATCAGCTCCGCGCGCGTGCCGTCGAACGACAGCGAGAAGTGCTCCGACTCGTCGGTCCAGTAGCCGTCCTCGGCCTCCGCGGTCTTGCGCCAGCGCTCCAGGGCCGCGGCGAGGTCCGCGCGATCGGGCGCGAGCTCGACCGCGCGTGTCAGGAGCGCGAGCGCCTCCTCGCGCGTGTCCCGCTCGGCGTGCAGCTCGCGCGCGAGCCGCGCCAGCGCCTCGGCCAGGTTCCCGGCGAACACCGGCTCGTCGGGCTCGGCCGCCAGGCACGCCTCGAAGTGCGCGACGGCGTCGCGGTGCCGCCCCTCGCGCAGCGCGGCGATGCCCTGCTCGTTGCGGCGCGACCACTCGGCCCCCACCGAGACCGACGGCCCGGGGCGCGGCGCGCCCGCGGTCGCGGCGTCCTCCGCCGGCTCGACCGGCGCGCGGTCCGGCACCTGTGAGGCGACGGCGACCTCGCGCGGTTCGTCGCGCGCCGGCTCGGGCTCCGCGCGGCCCGCGCTCCACGCGACCCACGCCGCGCCCGCGAGCGCGACGAGCGCCACCAACGACAGTCCCAAGCGGTCTCCGCGCGTCATTCCGATTCGTCCCCGGCCCGGCCGATCCCGCGCGCCTCGAGCAGCGCGGGGAACCGTCCATAGGCTACCGGGTACCCGCAGTCGCGCTCGATCTCGCGGACGCGCCGCAGGAAGTGCTCGTGCGCCTCCTGCAGGACGCTCTCGGTGTTCTTGTCGCAGAAGTACGTGCGGCAGCCCAGCGGCCGCCCTTCCCGCGCGGTGCACAGCCCGCCCTGGTGGTACGGACAGCGGCCGGGCGCCTCGGGCGCGGGGGCCGCGGGGTGGCGGTCGGCGGCGTAGTCGGCCTCCAGCGCGGTCGCGTACAGCTCGTGGCCCGCCTCCTCGAAGCGGCAGCACACGCCGCGCACGATGCACACGGGGCGCGCCTTCTCGACGAAGGCGTCGACCTCCGCGTACAGCGCCTCGAGCCGCGCGAAGGCCTCGTCGCGACGCGCGGGTTCGGCGTCCACCGCGATGCCCGGGCAGACGGCGCGCGCCCGCTCGAACGCGCCCTCGTCCGCGAGCACGCTCGGCCAGAACGGGAACTCGCTGCAGTGCCGCGGCCGCGCCGTGTAGACCGAGCAGTGGTTCGTGCCCTCCAGCAGCGCGCAAGGCCCGCCGGTGCCGCCGGTCTCGCGCTCGCGCAGCGACAGGCGTTCCCGCCCGGACTTCGGGTCGCGCACGCGCTTGACGTACTCGCGGACGAACTCGGCCTCGTCCATCCCCTTCGCCGCCGCGAGCCCCGCGACCTCGTCGGGTTCGACCCACACGAAGCCCGAGCCGCCCGTGCAGCAGTGTCCGCAGCGGTGGCACGCGAAGCGGAACGGGACGACGCCCTCGAGCCCCGGCTGGTCCATCGCGGTCAGCGCCGCCGCGTGCGGCGCGGCGGGCGCGCGCCCCGCGAGTAGTCGAGGCTGCGCCGCCCTTCGAGGTTCTCGCGGATGTCGTCGATCAGCTCGCCCCAGTCCTGGTATCGCACGTCCGCGTCCTTGGCCATCATCTTCTCGACGAAGTAGTGCAGGTGCGGCGACAGGTCGCGGCCCTTCAACTCGGGCGACGACAGCGACTCCATGATCTGCATGCGCAGCAGCTCGCGGTCGTCGGAGCTGTCGAACGGCAGGCGGCCGACGACCAGGTGGAACAGGGTGACGCCCAGGCTGTAGATGTCGCTGCGGATGTCCGCCGACGCGCCGCCGCGCGCTTGCTCCGGCGACAGGTACGCGACGGTGCCGACCGCGGACTCCCCCGGGGCCGGCGCGTCCTGGCCCTCCGCCGCGAAGCCGAGGTCGATCAGCTTCATGCGGCCCGACGAGCTGAGCATGATGTTCCCCGGCTTCACGTCGCGGTGCACGACGCCCTCGTCCGCGAGGTAGCGCAGGGTCTCGGCGACCTCGAGCACCGCGCGCAACGCGGCCTCCTCGCCCAGCGCCGAACCGTCGTCGAGGATCTCCAGCAAGGTGCGCCCGTCGATCAGCTCGAGCCGCGCGAAGTACGTGCGACCGACCTTCGCGACGCCGTACCCCTTCACCAGCCCCGGGTGTTCCAGCCGCTCCAGGAGGCGCGCCTCGGACACGAACGCCTTGCGCGTCGCCGCGTTGCCGACGAACTCCTGCTTCAGCACCTTCAGCGCCAGCAGCCGCCCCGAGCGCTTCTCGCGCGCGCGGAACACGTCGGCGGTGCCGCCGGTGCCCAGCCGGTCGAGGATGCCGTAGCCGGGGATCTCCGGGATCTCGCCGGCGTTCGTGCGCCGCAGCGTCTCGACGCGCTCCGCGTCCCAGCCGGGCAGCGCGCGCAAGAGGTCGTCCAGGCGCGCGCCCGTGCGCAGGTCCGCCATGAGCGACTCGGCGTCCTCGCGGTCGAGGTGGCCGCGGTGGACCAGGAGGGCCAGGAACTGGACGTCCTCCTTCGGGCTGGCGGGTGAGGTCATGGGCGGCGCGCGGCCCCTTCGGCGGGGGTCCGCGAGTTTTTCGAGGGCGGCGGGAGAGCGCTTCAAGTCTGCCTCCCCGACGGGTCGATTTCACGGGCGCGGCGGGCGATTCCCCCGACCCGACGCCTCCCCCGCGGAGGCGCTCGAGCACGCCGCGCCGCCGCCCCGCCGGCGCTCCCCTACCCCACGTCGCGCCCCCTTCGTGAAGCCCCTGCAGCCGTCCAAGGTCCACCGGTACTTCGAGCTCGCCGACTCCTTCCTGGAGGTGCGAGTCGTCGACCGCGAAGCCTTCTGCTCGCGCTCGCCCGCGCACCTCGACCGCGCCGCCTACCGGCGGATGGTGATCGAGACGTGCATGCCGGCCTTCGAGCGCGACGTGGACGACCGCATCGCCGGGCTGTTCCCGGAGGATCCGGTGCTGGCCGAGGACCTGCTCTATCGGCTGTGCGTCGACGTGAACCCGGAGCTCGAGATCCACCGCGTCGCGTTGCGCGCGCTGGACGACGGGCTGCCGGTCGAGGTGGAAGCGCGGCGCGAGGGCGCGGACGACTGGGACGGCTTCCTGGACGGGCTGCACGCCCGCGCGCGGCGCCTGCGGGCGCGGCTGGCGCGACGCGTGCACGGCCAGGACGAGGCGCTGGACGCCGTGGACCGCGCGATCGCGTCGGCCGCCGCGGGCCTGGGCGCCGACCAGCGGCCGCTCGCGTCCTTCCTGTTCGTCGGACGCACCGGCACGGGCAAGACGGAGCTGGGCCGCGCGCTGGCGACGGAGCTGTTCGGCGACGACCCGCAGCGCCTGGTGCGCATCGACTGCAGCGAGTACGGCCAGGCGCACGAGACCGCGCGCCTCCTGGGAGCGCCGCCAGGCTACGTCGGGCACGAGGGCGGCGGGCAGCTGTCGCAGGCGCTGGCGGACGAGCGCGGTTGCGTCGTCGTGTTCGACGAGATCGAGAAGGCGCACCCGCGGCTGCACCACCTGCTGCTGCAGGTGCTCGAGGAGGCGACCCTCACGGACGGTCAGGGGCGCAAGCTGAGCTTCCGCCGGTCCGTGGTCGTGATGACGTCCAACGCCGGCGCGCGCGAGATGAACGACGCGTCGCGCGGGGTCGGGTTCCACCGCGAGCGGGAGCTGGGCGCGGACGCCCTGCGCGCGATCACGCAGCGCGCGCTGGAGCAGGAGTTCCGCCCCGAGCTGCTGGGCCGCGTGGACGAGGTGCTGCTGTTCCAGGAGCTGTCGCCGACGACGGTGCGCAAGATCGCCGAGGACCAGCTGACGCGCCTCGCGACCCGCGCGCGCCGCCGCGGACCGGTGGTGGCGTTCACGCCGGCCGTCGCGAAGTGGGTCGCGGACCGCGGGTGGTCGCCCGAGTACGGCGCGCGCGAGCTGCGCGCGGTGATCCAGCGCGAGATCGAGCCGCGCCTGGCCGAGCTGCTGTTGCGCGAGCGGCTGGGCCCCGACGCCCTGGTCCGCGTGCGCATCCAGCGCGGCGCGCCGCTGCTCCAGGTCGAAGCCGACGCCGCCTAGACAGGAATACGGTGCCAGGCACCTTCCTCCGGAACAACGTCCCACGAGAGAGAGCCGCCGAACGGCGGCTCTCTCTCGTGGGACGTTGTTCCGGAGGAAGGTGCCTGGCACCGTATTCCTGTCTAGGCTCTGCCGCATGAACGCCCGCCTCCTGCTCGCCTGGTTCGCGATCGTCGTCGTCGCGTCCGCCTTCGGTCCGGCCGATCGCTTCACCTGGTTCCTCGAGGTCGCGCCGATCCTGATCGCGGCGCCGGTCGTCGCGCTCACGGCGAAGCGCTTCCCGCTCACGCCGCTGCTGACCGTGTTGATCGCGGTCCACGCCGCGATCCTGGCGCTCGGCGGCGCGTACACCTACGCCGAGGTGCCCCTCGGGTTCACGCTGCAGGACTGGTTCGGCTTCGACCGCAACCCCTACGACCGCATCGGCCACCTCGCGCAGGGCTTCGTCCCCGCGATCCTCGCGCGCGAGGTCCTGCTGCGCACGTCGCCCCTCCAGCGCGGCAAGTGGCTCGCGTTCCTGTGCGTCTCCGTGTGCCTCGCCTTCAGCGCGTTCTACGAGCTGATCGAGTGGTGGGCCGCCGTCGCGAGCGGCGAAGCGGCCGACGCCTTCCTCGGCACGCAGGGCGACGTGTGGGACACCCAGTGGGACATGTTCCTGGCGCTGTGCGGCGCGTGCGCGTCGCTCGCCCTGCTGTCGCGCGTGCACGACCGGCAACTGGCGCGCGTCGCCTCGTAGCGCCGCCGCGTCCCCGCCCTGCCGCTAGGCGCCCGGCGAGAGCAGCACCGCGTTCTTCGGCGCAGGGCAGACCTGGCGGCAGACGCCGCAGCCGGTGCACACGTCGGCGACGATGCGCGGGCGGCCGTTCGTCAGCGTCATCGCGCCGGGGACCGGGCAGTCGTCGACGCAGGCGGTGCAATCGGTTCCGCGGTACGCGAGGCAAGCGCTGACCGCGATCCTCGCCGTCCCCATCTTCACGCCGCGCGCGAGCGTCAGCGCGCCCGGGCCGCAGGCCGTGATGCACGGCGTGTCGACGCACGAGACGCACGCGCGTCGCGTCGCGTCGATGCGCGGCGTGCCGGCCTCGGGGCCGTCCGGGATCGGCGCGATCGCGTCCACCGGGCAGGCGACGGCGCAGTCGTTGCCGCGCGTGCAGGTCGCCAGGAAGTCGGGCTCGGCCAGCGCGCCCGGCGGGCGGTGCGTGCGCGGCGCGTTGTGCCGCGCGACGGGCGGCGGCGGCGGCAGGTCGGGCCGCGAGGCGTAGAGCCCGGGCTTCGGCGCGGGGTTCCAGTCCGGTTCGGGAGCGCGCGGCGCGTCCGGCGCCGTGTCCGTCTCCGCGGCCGCGTCGAGGCTGCTGTCCTCGGCCGGCCGCGCGTCCTCCGCTTCCTCCGCCTCGGCCGGGGCCGCCGCGTCACGCGCCGCGCGCTCGCGGCGGCGCTCCTCGGCGACGCCGTCCGCGACGCCGCGCAGGAAGCGGCCGAAGAGCGACCGCCGTCCTTCGGCGGGCCCGTGGTCCCCGCGCTCGCTCACCGCGACGCGGCCCTCACGCGCAACCGCAGCCGCTGCCGCACCCGCCGCCCATCGACGACGGGCCCGCGTGCGAGGCCGCGGCCGGCTCGGCGTCGCCGTCGCTGGTCAGCTCCTCGAAGCGGCGCCGCACTTCCTCGCTGCCGACGCGTCCGACGCCGTCCGGCATCGAGTCGGCCAGGTCGCACAAGCGCTGGTAGTAGTCCTCGACGCGCATGCCGAGCAACGTCGCGCCGAACAGCTCGGCCTCGACGTGGGTCGCGATGTCGAGGTAGTTGATCGCCGGCACGTGGTAGGCCACGAGCAGCGGCAACACGTCCTCGCGCCCCTCGAAGAAGGGGTGCACGAACAGGCAGAAGCCGTCCGACGGGCGGTTGCCCAGCGCCGCCGCGTAGGCGAACTCGCCGTTCAGCAGCGCCTCGTCGTCGAAGCGCACGCCGACCGGGAAACGCACGTAGTTCGGGTCCTTCAGGATCGCCCGCATCGCGGCCCAGTCGATGTCCGGGCCGTGCTCCTTGCGCGCGGCGAGCGCCTTGTCGACGACGTGCCCCTGCAGGGCCTCGTAGCCGTCACGTTCGGTCAGGTTCAGGGCTTCGCGCATCGCGTCCTCTCCGTCGGCTGGAACGGGGGCGCGGCCCGCGGGTCGGTCCGCGGGCCGCGCGTCCGGATCGCGCTACTTGTCGCTGTAGCGCTTCTTGAAGTCCTCGGCCGCCTGCTTGCGGCGCGCGGCTTCCTCGGGGTCCATCTCGCCCAGGTACCACTTGTGGTTGTCGGAGCTCAGGACCTCGTCGATCTTCGCGCGCAGGGCTTCCGCCGCGGCGACCTTCGCCGGATCACCGGACTCCATGCCCTGGTGCACGAGTTCCTCGAGCTCGGGGATGTACTTCGAGTAGAAGTGCTTCGCGATCTCGTACGTGCCGTGCCAGTGCGTGTAGTCCGGGCCCATCATCGACGCGCCGTGGCGGGCGCGGCGTCCTTCGTGGTGCCAGATCTCGAACCACGTGAAGTCGATCGGGTTCGAGAACTTGACCGGCTTCAGCAGGGGCTGCGCGGCGGCGTAGAGCTCGAGGCCCGGCTTGGCGAACTTCTCGTTGTACAGCTCGATCATCGAGTCGTACTGCACGTAGAAGTTGTCGACCCACTGCGTCGTGTGGCACGCGCGGCAGACGTCCTTCATGTTGTTGCGGCGCGTCTGCCAGCTGACGTCCTTGCCGGGCAGGCCCATCTTCGCGTCCGATTCCTCGGGGCGGATCGACACGGCGGGGCGGTTGTTCCAGGAGATGCGCATGCCGATGTCGTGCGTCACCTTCTGGGTCTTCGTCTCGGACATGTGACACGTCGCGCAGGTCGGGGCGTGGTGGTAGTCCTCACCCACGATCCACTTCGCCGAGTCCATGTTCATCTTGTCGATGTTGGCGAAGAAGGCGATGCCGTGCTTCGACTCCTCGTAGATCTCCTTCTGCGGGTGGTCGGGACCCATGTGGCACTTGCCGCAGGTGTCCGGGTGACGCGCCTGCTCGGCGGAGAACGAGTGACGGCTGTGACACGCGTTGCACGCGCCCTCGGAGCCGTCCGGGTTGATCCGGCCGATGCCGCTGTTCGGGTAGGTCGCCGGGTCCAGCGAACCGTCGGGCAGCACCTTCACCTCGGAGCCGTGGCACTGCCAGCAGCCGTTGACCGCCGCCGACGAGTTGCCGTGCGGGAAGCCCTCGGTGACGAAGGCCGAGTTGCCCTCGACGACCTCCGCCAGGATGTTGTCGAGCGAACCCAGGATCCGGCCGCCCTTCGCGTGGTGCGACGCGAGGAACTCCTCGGTCTCCTTCGAGTGGCAGCGCGCGCAGTCCTTCGGGCTGACGATGACCGAGATGATGTGGTCGTAGTGGTTGATCGCGTC
>JAUHYB010000073.1 GCA_030426745.1 bacterium | reverse complement strand
TGCGCGCGACGACGCTGGTCGACCGCGACAACCGCGAGTGGCTGATCCCGAACAAGGAGATCATCACGCAGCGCCTGTCGAACTGGACGCTGTCGGAGCAGGTGACGCGGGTCGTCATCCCCGTCGGGGTGGCGTACGGCAGCGACACCGACCGCGCCGTCGAGATCCTGATCGAGATCGCCAAGAGCACGCAGCACGTCCTGGTCACGCCGCCGCCGAACGCGGTCTTCCTGGGCTTCGGCGACAACTCGCTGAACCTGGAGCTGCGCTTCTTCATCGACGGCCGCGACGTCTACCCGGCGATCCTGCACCCGGTGAACACGCTGATCCACCGCCGCTTCGCCGAGGCCGGCATCGAGATCGCCTTCCCCCAGCGCGACCTGCACATCCGGTCCGCGCCGGCGCTCGAGGAGTGGATGGGCGCGCGCGCGGAGACCCTGGGCGCCGCGACGAACGACGACGAACCGGACGCGCCCTGAGCCCCCACGCCGGGAGGCAGCTCGCGCCTCACCCGTCCCTCTGCTCCTGGGCGCGGTTCGTCCTTCTTTGCGTCTTCGCGTGAAACCGCGACGGAGGACTCGCGCTGCCTTCCACGTGTCCCGGCCGTGCAGGACGCTGTTGCAGGGATGGACCTCGCGGACGGCTGCAGCCGTCCGCGAGGTCCATCCCTGCAACGGCGCGGTGAGCCGCCGGGACACGGCCGAGCGCCCGCACGGCCCCAGTCGCGGTTTCACGCAACGACCGCAAAGGTGCAAAGAGCGCGAAGAAGAACGAACCACGGCTGCGCGCGGCCGCAGCATCAGAAGGAGGAGTCCACCTCCCGCATCCTCCCTTCGGTCGGATCGAGCGCCGCGGTGCGGGGCTGCGCCGGCCTGGTCACGGTGCCGGGAATCAGGAGTTGCTCCGCTGCTGCCAGTGCTGGGGTAGAGCGTGCGTTTCATCCGTTGCTCTTCTCCTGCGTGTGGTTCGTCCTTCTTCGCGCTCTTTGCTCCTTTGCGGCCTTTGCGTGAAACCGCGACGGAGGACTCGCGCTGCCTTCCACGTGTCCCGGCCGTGCAGGACGCCGTTGTTGGAATGGACCGCTCGGGCGGCTGCAGCCGCCCGCGAGGTCCATCCCTGCAACGGCGCAGTGAGCCTCCGGGACACGGCCGAGCGCCCGCACGGCCCCAGTCGCGGTTTCACGCAACGACCGCAAAGGTGCAAAGAGCGCGAAGAAGAACGAACCACGGCCGCGCGCGGCCGCAGCAGCAGAAGAAGGAGTCCACCGCCCGCATCCTCCCTTCGGTCGGATCAAGCGCCGCGGTGCGGCGCTGCGCCGGCCTGTTCACGGTGCCGGGAACTTGGAGCTGCTCCGTTGCTGCCTGTTCTGGAGTGGAGGGAGCTTTTCACCCGTTGCTCTTCTCCTGCGTGTGGTTCGTCCTTCTTCGCGCTCTTTGCACCTTCGCGGCCTTTGCGTGAAGCCGCGACGGAGGACTCGCGTTGCCTTCCACGTGTCCCGGCCGGGCAGGACGCCGTTGTTGGAGTGGACCGCGCGGGCGGCTGCAGCCGCTCGCGCGGACCATCCCTGCAACGGCGCGGTGAACCGCCGCGATCCTGCGACGCGGGCTCCCTCGCAGTCGGCTGCCGCCGCGGCCCGACGCGCGTCGCCGCGAGCGCTCTCCCTGCCCCACGACCCGGGGGCAGCGTCGTCAGCGCACGGCTTCCGGCCGCTCGGTCGCCAGCTCGTCGAACAGCGCGCGCAAGCGGCGCACGCGCCCGGGGTCGACCGGGGCGTCGAGGCGGGCGTCCTCCTTGCACCAGGTGCCGACGATCGCGCCGTCGGCGGACTCGAGCAGCCGCGGCGCGTTCGCGTCCGACAAACCCGAGCCGACGAGCACGCGCGCGTCGCCGACGTGGCGGCGCACGTGCGAGAGCACCTCGGGCGAGGGCGGCCGGCCGGTCGCGTTGCCCGTCAGGATCACGCCGTCCGCCAGCCCGCGCAGGATCGCGTCCGCCGCCGCCTCGGCCGCGCTCTCGTCGCCCATCGGCGACGCGTGCTTCACGTGCACGTCGGCCAGCACCAGCGCGTGCGGCGCGATGCGCGCGCGCTCGCGCATCGTCACGTCGGCGCGCCCCTGCAGGATGCCCTGGTCGGACACGGCGGCGCTGGTGTGCACGTTGACGCGCAGGAAGTCCGCGCCCGTCGCGGCGCACAGGCCCAGCGCGGCGCGCGCGTCGTTGCGCAGCACGTTGACGCCCAGCGCGACGTCGGGGCAGCGCTCGCGCACCGCGGCCAGCGCGAGCGCCATCGCCCCCACCGTCTCCGCCGGCACGCGGTCGCGGTGGAACGGCACGTCGCCGAAGTTCTCGACGATGATCCCGTCGCAGCCGCCGTCGACGAGCGCCGCCGCGTCGCGCACGGCGTGCTCGAGGATCGCGTCGCGGTCGCCGCCGAAGCGCGGGGCGCCGGGCAACGGCAGGAGGTGGACGACGCCGATCAGCGTCGGGGTGCGGTCGAACAGGCTCATGGCGGCAGAGCCTAGCTCGCGCCCCTCCCGCCCGCCAACCGGCGGCGCGCTCGCCCCCGACGAGCGGCGCGCGACCCCCTCGGGCCCCCGCTGTCCGCGGGGAGTCCGGAGAGGGCCGCGCGCCCGTTCGCGGCGCCCGTTCGAGGGCCCGCGGCGATCAGATCCAGTCGACGATCAGGCCGCTGGAGAAGTTCGAGCCCTGGCCGCAGGGCGACAGCGCCGGGTCGCGGTACCAGGTCTGGTAGTAGCGCGTCGCGCCCGGGCCGGGCACCGCGCCGTTCGTCACGATCGAGCCGCTGGTCGAGCCCGCGCCGTTCGCGTCGAGGAAGACGACTTCCATGCGCTCGGTCGGGTTGCCCATGCAGAGCTTCCCGTCCTTGAACGGGATCGAGATCGCGTTCGTGCCCTGCAGGAACATCGACGGCTGGTTCGGGCGCGCTTGCGACACGTTGAGCACCAGGTCGTCCGCCGCGAAGGACGCCGTGCCGGACGCGGCGAGGATCGCGCCGTGTCCCTGCGAGTTGCGGCAGCCCTCTCCCGCTCCGACCGCGGTGTCGTTCGAGCACGGACACGCCGTGCCGTCCGCGCCGTCGCCGAAGCAGAAGGGCGTCGCCGGCGCCGGTTCGACGGTGACCGATCCGGTCATGCCGAAGCCGAAGTGCGGCAGGCAGAAGTAGTCGTAGACGTCGCCGGGCCGCGGGTTCGCGGCCAGGAAGGCGGCGTCGAAGGTGACGCTGAAGGTCGACGTGCCGGCGGTCAGGTTCGAGTGGAACGCCTCGTTGCCGTCGAGCGAACCGTCGGTGCCCTCGGTGACGGTGTGGGTGCCGCCGCCGTGCACCCACTGCACGGTGTCGCCGACCTGGATGGTGACGTGTTGCGGCGTGAACGAGAGGCTGACCTGGTCGACGACGATCGTGTCGGCGCTCGCGTCCGCGGCGAAGAGGAACAGCGCGCTGAGCGCGGCGAGGATGGGGGAACGCACGGGACTCTCCTGATGTGAGTCATGGCCCGTCCGTGGACGGGCGGAACGGCCGGGGGGAGCCGCGCTCGACCCTACCCGCGCCGGCACGATCGCAACGGAACGATCGGTGGATTCGCGCGCGCGCCGCGCGCCGACGCGGCGGAGGGGCCTCCTCGCGGCCCCCGTCCAGGATCGGGACGCTCAGCGCCAGCGCACGAGCACCGCGCTCGAGAAGTTCGAGCCCGTGCCGCAGGGCGACGCCGCGGGGTCGCGGAACCACGCCTGGTAGACGCGCGTGCGGCCGGGGCCGGGGACGGCGCCGTTGGTCACGACCGACTGCGTCGTCGACGCGGCGCCCGCGCCGTCGGTGGTCGCGACCTCGAGCCGCTCGGTCGGGTTGCCCGCGCACAGCAGGCCGTCGCGGAAGGGCGTCGCGGTGACCGTCGACCCCTGCACGAACATCGCGGGTTGCGCGGGGCGCGCGCCGGTCACGGAAAGCACCAGGTCGTCCGCGGCGTGCGTCGTCGAGCCGTCGCAGGCGAGCGCCGCGCCGACGCCGCCGGAGTGCGCGCAACCCTCGTCCGCGCCCGGCGCGCTCGCGTTGCCGCACGGACAGCTCGCGCCCGCGGAGCCGTCACCGGCGCAGAACACCGTCCACGGCCGCGCGACGTCGAACACGTAGGCCGCGCCCGAGTCGATCTCGCCGCCGCTCTCCACGAAGTGCGCGCCGACGATCAGCGTGTCGCCGTCGAGCGCCATCGCGCGCGTGAACTGGTCGCCGCGGTGCGGCGCCGGCGTCTTCAGGTACGCGCGTTGTTCCCAGCCCGAGGGGCCGAGCTCGAAGACGTAGGCCGCGCCCGCGAAGGGCGTCGAGTCGTCCGACTGGTCGCCGCCGACGCCGGGCGAGCCCGACGCCTCGCCGAGCGCGCCGATCACGATCCGGTCGCCCGACAGCGCGACGCTGCGGCCGAAGCTGTCGTGGGCCTGGGTGTTCGACGCCTTCAGGAAGGCGGTCTGCGTCCACGTGGTGCCCACGCGCTCGAAGACGTACGCGGCGCCCGAGTCGACCGCGCCGTTGTCGGCCTCGTCGCCGTTCACGCCGGTCGCCGAGCTGTCCTCGTACTGCGCGCCCACCACCAGCCGGTCGCCGTCCAGCGCGAGGTGCTTGCCGAAGTAGTCGTAGTGCTCGACCGTGGACGCCTTGAGGTACGCCTGCTGCACCCACGTGCCGCCGCTGCGCACGAACACGTAGGCGGCGCCCGCGCGCCACACGCTGTCGTCCGAACCGTCGCCGTCGATGCCGGTCGCGCCGCTGCCCTCGGAGCTCGCGCCGATCACCAGCGTGTCGCCGGACAGCTTGCACACGACGCCGAAGCGGTCGTCGACGCCGGTGTTCGAGGGCTTGAGGTAGGCCGTCTGCGACCAGACGCCGCCGACGCGCTCGTAGACGTAGGCCGCGCCCGAGCGGTACGAGCTGTTGTCCGACTCGTCGCCGTTCACGCCGGTCGCGGCGCTGCTCTCGTCGATGGCGCCGACGACGACGGTGTCGCCCTCGACCTCGACGTTCCAGCCGTAGTAGTCGCTGGCGTCGGCGTTCGAGGCCTTCAGGTACGCCTGCTGCGACCAGACGCCGTTCTCGCGGACGAACACGTAGGCCGCGCCGGCCTCGAGCGCGGAGTCGTCGTGCGGGTCGCCGGGGACGGCGCTCGCCTCGCGACGCGCCCCCACCACCACCGTGTCGCCGTCGATCGCGGCCGCGATGCCGAACTGGTCGCCGGCGTCCGGCAGGTCGGGCTTCAGGTAGGCCTCCTGGACCCACACGCCGCCGACCTTGGCGAAGACGTAGGCCGCGCCGGCCTGCGTCAGGCTGTCGTCGGTCTCGTCGCCGTTCACGCCGGGGACGCCGCCGTCCTCGTGCCAGGCGCCGACGACGGCGCGGTCGCCGCTGATGTCGACGATGAAGCCGAACAGGTCGTCCTCGTCGGAGACCGAGGGGACCAGCTCCGCGAGCAGCGCGGCTTCGTCCGCGTCGTTCGCGCCGGCGAGGGCCGACGATGCGGGCGCGCCCCACGCGGCGGCGACCAGCGCGGCGCCCGCGAGCGCGGACCGGGAGGTGCGCCGCGCGCGGATCACACCCACTCCACGACGAGGCCGCTGGAGAAGTTCGACCCGGTGCCGCACACCGACACCTGCGGGTCGCGGTACCACGCCTGGTAGTAACGGATCGCGCCGGGCGCCGGCACGTTCCCGTTGGTGACGATCGACTCGACGGTCTCGCCCGCGCCGGCCGCGTCCAGGAAGACGATCTCCATGCGCTCGGTCGGGCTGCCCACGCACAGCTTGCCGTCCTTGAACGGCAGCGAGAGCTGCGACGCGCCCTGCAGGAAGACCGCCGGCTGCAGCGGCCGCGCTTGCGAGAGGACCAGCGACAGGTCGTCGGTCGCGTGCTCCAGCGAGCCGTTCGCCGACAGGATCGCGCCGACGCCCGTCGAGTTGCGACAGCCCTCGCCCGCGCCGAACGCCGTCTCGTTGCCGCAGGGGCACAGCGTGCCGTCGAAGCCGTCCCCCGCGCAGAAGGGCTCCGCCTCGGGGATGTCGACGATGATCTGCCCCCACATCGCCATGTGGTAGTGCGGGATGCAGTAGTACTCGTAGCGGTTGTCCGTCCGCGGGTGCGCGGCCAGGAAGGCCTCGTCGAAGGTCACGGAGAACGTCTGGATCGAGCCGTTCAGGTCCGAGTGGAACGCCTCGTTCCCGGTCAGCACGCCGCCGGTGCCCTCGGTGACCGTGTGCAGGTTGAAGGGGTCGTAGGTCCACTGGACCGTGTCCCCCACCTCGATCACGACGATGCCGGGCGTGAAGTTCGCGTTGGTCGTGGTGACGACGTGCGTGTCGGCGGCGGCGAGCGTCGGCGGGACGGCGAGGGCGAGCAGGGTGAGGAGGTGGCGCATCTCTGGAGGGAGGACGGAGGGGGCGGGTCGCGGGTTCCAGTGTACGGGAGACCGGGCGCCGCGTCGGGGGGTCCCCGCGACGACGCGCGATCCGGGCCCGGGGCCTCCCCCCGCGCCGCCCGACTCCTATGCTGCGCCGCATGACGCCCACCCAGCTCCCCAGCGCGTTCCAGCAGGGCCACCGCCGCCTCGACGCGCTCCTGCTCGATCACCAGGAAGCGCTCATCGCGCTCGACCTGGCGACCGCGCGCCGCGCGCTGGCCGCCTACCGCGCCGAGCTCGAGGTGCACATGGCCGTCGAGGAGGACGTGGTGATCCCGGCCTTCGAGGCGCTCGGCGTGGAGATCCGCGGCGGCGGCGCGCACTACTACCTGCTGGAGCACCGCAAGCTCGACGACCTCCTGCGCGGGGTCGAGGAGGGCCTCGAGGAGCTCGCGCGCCGCGCGCCGTCACGGCCCCGCGACGTGCTGCCGCTGCTCAAGCGCGAGCTGAGCCTCGAGCACGTGATGGAGCACCACGAGACGCGCGAGGACTACGCGCTCTATCCGACGCTGGACGAGCGACTGGACGACGCGGCGCGCGCCGAGCTGGTGCGGCGCATGGACGAGCGCGAGGCCGCGGCGCGCGACGGGCGCGACTCGTTCACCCCGCGTCGACCGCGCCCCTGAGCAGGCCGCGCGCGACCGCCAGCTCCGCCGCCAGCAGCGCGCCGCCGGCCGCGCCGCGCACGGTGTTGTGCGACAGCGTGACGAACTTCCAGTCCAGCACGCCGCACGGCCGCAGCCGCCCCACCGACGCCGTCATGCCGGCGCCCAGGTCGCGGTGCGCGGCGGGCTGCGGCGCGTCCGCGTCGTCGAGCACGACCAGCGGGCGCGCGGGCGCGCTCGGCAGGCCGCGCACCTCCTCCGGCGCGCGGAAGTCGTCCCAGGCGGCGCGCACGTCGTCCGCGCCGGCCGGCCGCGCGAGCTCGACCGACACGGACAGCGTGTGGCCGTCCGACACCGGCACGCGCACGCAGGTCGGCGACACCTCGATCGACGCGGGCAGGATCGCCTCGCCCTCGCGCGCGCCCAGGATCTTGCGCGGCTCGTTCACCAGCTTGTCCTCCTCGCCGCCGATGAACGGGACGAGCGTGTCGTCGAGGCGCAGGCCCTCGCCGCCGACGAGCCCCGCGCCGGACAGCGCCTGCATCGACGTGACGATCACGCGCCGCACGCCGAACGCGCGGTGCAGGGGCGCGAGCGCCAGCACGAGGCCGATCGTCGCGCAGTTGGGGTTCGCGACGATCCGACGCGCCGCGCCGTCCAGCAGCGCCAGGTGGTCCGGGTTCACCTCCGGCACGACCAGCGGCACGCCGGCGTCCATGCGGTGGTTGCGCGCGTTCGTCACGACCAGCGCGCCGGCCGCGGCGCAGGCGGCCTCGATCGGCCCGGCGACGTCGGCGTCCAGCGCAGACAGCACGAGGGGCTCGGTGAACGCCTCGTCCGCGCGCCGCAGCGTCATCGACGCGACGTCCGCCGGCGGCGCGCCGTCCAGCGACCAGCGCACCGCGTCGCCGTACCGCTTGCCGGCCGAGCGAGGCGACGCGCCCAGGCTGGTCGGGCGAAACCAGGGGTGGCCCTCGAGCAGGCGGACGAAGCGCTGGCCGACGCTGCCGGTGGCGCCGAGCAGCGCGACGGGGACGGGTTCCCGAGGGGCGTTCATCGCGGGAGTCTAGCGCCGACCCCCCCTGTCCGAGCAGCGCCGCGCGCCGAAGAAGCGCGGCGGCCGCGGAACGCCGCGCGCCGCGAATGCAACGCTGCGACGGGTCTTTCGCGCGCCGAAAGTCCGCCGCGCTCCAACCCGTGACGCCACGCGGGCTTGGTGCCGCGCGCGGGACCGGGCGCGCGCCACCCGCTTCGACCGACGCGCGCGGCCTGTTAGGTTCCCGCCGCGATGCGCAAGTTCCTCCGAGGATTGAACCCCGAGCAGGCGGAGGCCGTGGCGACGGTCGAGGGCCCGCTCCTGGTGCTGGCCGGCGCCGGCACGGGCAAGACGCGCGTCATCACGGTGCGCATGGCGCACATGCTGGCGAACGGCGTGGACCCGTCGAGCATCCTCGCGATGACGTTCACGAACAAGGCGGCGGGCGAGATGCGCGAGCGCGTCGCGAAGCTCGTCGGCGACGGGCCGGCGGAACTGCTGACCGTCGGCACTTTCCACTCGTACTGCCTGCGCCTCCTGCGCAACCACAGCGCGGAGATCGGCTTCCCGAAGGGCTTCACGATCTGCGACGCGGCGGACCAGCTGACGGCGATCAAGGGGGCGCTGCGCGAGCTGCGCATCCCAGAAGCGTCGATCCAGCCGTCGGCGTTGCAGGCGCGCATCTCGCTGATGAAGAACCGGCTGATCTCGCCCGAGCAGGCGCTCGCGATGCCGGGTGACGAGACCGACGACCTGGTCGCGCGCGCGTACCGCCGTTACCAGGACCACCTGCGGCGCTCGCGCAACCTCGACTTCGACGACCTCCTGCTGGAAGCGCTGCGCCTCCTGCGCGAGAACGCCGAGGTGCGCGAGCGAGTGCAGGACCGCTTCCGCTACCTGCTGGTCGACGAGTACCAGGACACCAACGGTCCGCAGTACGAGATGGTGCGCATCATCGCCGACCCGCAGAAGAACGTCTGCGTCGTCGGCGACGACGACCAGTCGATCTACTCGTGGCGCGGCGCGGACGTGTCCAAGATCCTGGGCTTCGAGCGCGACTACCCCGGCGCGAAGGTCGTGCGCCTGGAGACGAACTACCGGTCCAGCCAGGAGATCCTGGACGCGGCGAACAAGATCATCCGCAACAACCCGTCGCGGCACGACAAGACGCTGCGCTCGCACCTCGGGCGCGGCGAGCTGATCCAGGCCGTGCAGAGCCCCGACGAGACGGTCGAGGCCGAGTACGTCGTGCGCGACATCCTCGAGCGCACGAAGCGCCGGGAAGCGGCGCTGGGCGACTTCGCGATCCTGTTCCGCACCGCGGTCCAGCCGCGCAACTTCGAGGCCGAGCTTCGCGCGCGCAACCTGCCGTACGTGCTCGTCGGCGGGCAGTCGTTCTTCGACCGCAAGGAAGTGCGCGACGTGCTCGCCTTCCTGAAGCTGATGGCGAACTCGAAGGACGAGGTGTCGCTGCTGCGCGTGATCAACTGCCCGCCGCGCGGCGTGGGCAAGACGACGATCGACAAGGCGCTCGAGTTCGCGACCGAGCAAGGCATCTCGGTGTGCGACGCGTTCGACCGCGCGGACGAGATCGACGGGATCAACGAGAAGGCGGTCGACGCCGTGCAGCGCTTGCGCGGGCGCTTGAAGGCGCTGTTCAGCGGCTCGACGGGCCGCGACCTGGTGCCGCTGGTGCAGCAGCTGCTCGACACCGTGTCGTACCGCGACGAGGTGAACCGCTGCTACCCCGACGAGCGCACGCGCGAGGTGCGGTGGAACAGCGCGCTCGAGGTGCTGAACATGGCGGAGAACTACGTCCGCCGCGCGAAGCAGCCCAGCCTGCGTCGGTTCCTGAACGAGATGAGCCTGTCGGGCACCGACGACAACTCGAAGGAGCAAGCGGGCAAGCGCGACGCGGTGACGCTGATGACGCTGCACGCCGCGAAGGGCCTCGAGTTCCCGCGCGTCTACCTCGTCGGCCTCGAGGAGGGCATCCTGCCCCACATCCGCTCGGTGCAGGAGGACGGCATCGAGGAGGAGCGCCGGTTGATGTACGTCGGCATCACGCGCGCGCAGCAGGCGCTGACGCTGTCGTACACCGCGACCCGCGCCAAGCGCGGCGCCCGCGTGCCCTCGCACCAGAGCCGTTTCCTCTACGAGCTGCGCGGCGAGGCGCCGCCCGCCGACTGGATCGCCGCCGGCACGCCGCGCGAGGAGGCCGAGCGCATCCGCGAGGCGGCGCGCAAGGCGGAGAAGGCGCAGCGCAAGAAGGCGGGCAAGAAGGCGTCGCGCAAGACGTCGAGCCGCCGCCGCGCGGCGCGCTGAGCGTCCGGGGAAGGTACGGAGCCCGAAGGTCCCGTGCCGGGTGCGAAATCGTCGGGTCAGCGCGCAGCGGCGGCCTTGCGGCCGCCGCTGCACGCTGACCCGACGATTTTGCACCCGGCACGGTACCTTCGGGCACCGCACCCCGCTCGGGGCGGCGCGATCGGTTGACGTCTCCCGCGTTCCGCGCTCCACTCGGTTCCAGCGCGCCGCGGGGGGCGGCGCGCGTTCCGCTCTCGATCAGGAGAACAACCATGTGGCACGGCGTCCTTCCGCTCTGGGTCCTTCCGCTCCTGGCCGCGCCCGTCACCGCGCTCGGCGGTGACTGTCCCGAGTGGTCCGCGGAGTTCGCGCCCTCGGGCGCGAGTGGAGCGCTCGACGTCCTGCACCGGCACGACGCGGGCGACGGCGCGGGCGAACAGCTCTACGCCGCCGGGTACTTCGGCGCGGTGACCGACACCGTCGCGCTCGGCGTCGCGCGCTGGGACGGCGCCGCCTGGAACGCGCTCGCCGGCGGCGTCGAGGTCTCGCGACAGCGCCGCGTCGAGGAGCTCCTCACGCTCGACCTGGGAGCCGGTCCGCGCCTCGTCGCGGTCGGCGGATTCCTGTCGGTCGACGGCGCGCCCGCCAACGGCGTCGCGACCTGGGACGGCACGGCGTGGTCGACGCTGGCCGGCGGCCCGCCGGTCGGAGCGAACCAGCGCCTCGAGCTCTACGACGCCGAGATCTTCGACGCGGGCGCCGGCGACGAGCTGTGGGTCGGCGGCGCGATCGTCAGCACCGACTTCACGTCGCTGAACCGCCCCTACCTCGCGCGCTGGGACGGCGCGACCTGGACGCAGGTCACCGCCGGCCCGAACGCGCCGGTGTGCGACCCCTACGACTTCTCGTGCGACGCGTCCTGGATCGACGCGCTGCAGGTGTTCGACGACGGGACCGGCGACGCCCTGTACGTCGGCGGACAGTTCGACACCGTCGGCGCCTCGACGCCCGCCACGATCCTCGCGCGCTACGACGGCGCGGCGTGGACGATCCCGGCGGGGACGGGACCGGGCGGCATCGAGGGGCGCGTCATCTCGATGTTCCTCCACGACGACGGCTCCGGGTCGAAGCTCGTCCTGCACGGCGCGTTCGCGCCCGCGCCGCACAGCCAGCTGATCACCTACGACGGCGCGTCGTTCAGCACGTTCGGAGCGGGCCCGCCGCACTACTTCCTCGCGACGAAGCTCCTGCCCGCGCACATCGGCAGGCCGGCCGGCCTGTGGACCGCGCAACAGCGCCCGCTCTCCTCGACCGGCCTGTTCGAAATGTCGGTGTGGGACGGCCTGAGCTGGACGACCCACCACGCGCCGATGGGCTACCCCGTCGACGTGTTCGCCTTCGACGCCTACGACTCCGGCGGCGGCGCCGAGCTGGTCGTGGGCGGCGAATTCGCGACTCCGCTCAGCGGGGTCGCCGCTTCGAACCTCGCGCGCTGGGACGGCACGTCCTGGAGCGGCCTCGGCGCCGGCGGCGCCGGCTTCTCGAGCATCTACTCCAGCGGCGAGGGCTTCGTCGCGGCGGTCGAGGCGCACGACGACGGCAGCGGTCCGGCGGTCTTCATGGGCGGCGAGATCGTGAGCAGCGGCGGCAGCTCCTTCGCGAACCTCGTGCGCTGGGACGGCGCGACGCTCACGGCCATCCCCGGCTTCACCTTGCCGTACCTGACGCACGTCGAAGCGCTGCAGTCGTGGGACTTCGGCGCGGGCCCGGTGCTGCTGATCGCCGGAGACCTGAAGATCGGCAGCACGAACCCGCGCGGCCTCGCCGTGTGGGACGGCACCACGCTGGGCGGCTTCGGCACGACGACGTCCAGCGAGGGCGTCGGCTTCGCCGTCTTCGACGACGGCGGCGGCGAGGACGTGTACTTCGCGACGGACTTCAGCGTGTTCCGCCTGGCGGACGCGACGACCGTCGAGTCGATCGGCATGAGCGGCGCGATCCGCGTCAACGACGTGTGCGTGCACGACGACGGCGCGGGCCCGCAGCTGTACGTCGCCGGCCTGTTCCACACGATCGCCGGCGTCCCGGCGAACAACGTCGTTCGGTGGGACGGCCAGACGTGGTCGGCGGTCGGCGACGGCCTGGGCGACGCCGCGCAGTACGGCGGCGGCGAGGTGCACACCCTGGCCGTCTACGACAACGGCGACGGGCCGAAGCTGTACGCCGGCGGCTCGTTCACGACCTCCGGCCCGCACGTGGTGCAGCACCTCGCGCGCTGGAACGGCTCGGCCTGGCGCCAGATCGGCGGCGGCCTGCAAGCGGACGGCGCCCACATCCACGCGATGGAGGTGTTCGACGACGGCAGCGGCGCCGGCCCGCGCCTCTACATCGGCGGTGACTTCGAGGTGCCCGGCGCGCCGACGCAGCGCGGCCTCGTCGTGTACGACGGGGACGGGCTGGACGCGGGCGGCTTGCTCGTCGACGGTCCGCTGCCGGTGGTGCGCGAGCTGGAGTCCATCGACCTGCCGGGCTTCGGCGGGCGATTCCTGGCGATCGGCGGCGACTTCGACGCGATCGACGGCGTCGCGGCGCAGCGCTTCACGACGCTGACCGCGTGCGACGCGCTCGGCGCCTCCCTGTGCGCCGGCGACGGCATCGGGACCGGCGTGGCCTGTCCGTGCGGCAACGCGTCCGCGCCGGGATCCGGCGAGGGCTGCGTGAACAGCCAGGGCCACGGGGCGCGGATCTCCGCGACCGGCACGCAGTCGGTCGCGGCGGACGACCTGGCGCTCCTCGTCACGGGCGCGCGCCCCGGGCAACCGGGCGTCTGGGTGCAGGGCGCGAGCGAGATCGCGACCTCGTTCCGCGACGGCGTGCTGTGCGCGGGCAACCCGACCGAGCGCCTCGGGACGGTGTTCCTCGACGGCGCGGGCGCCGGCGCGAGCGCACTGTCGATCGTCACCGAGGGCAACGTCGCGCCGGGTCAGGCGCGGGTGTACCAGCTGTGGTACCGCGACCCGCAGATCTCCGCGTGCGGGACGGGGTCCAACCTGTCGAACGCGGTGCGGATCGTCTGGACGCCGTAGGGGAAAGTACGGAGCCCGGCTCGTTTTTTCGCCGACGCGATCGACGGCAGCCGGCGCCTTCG
>JAUHYB010000072.1 GCA_030426745.1 bacterium | reverse complement strand
ACGTCGGGCGCATGCGCGTCGTCGGCCTGGACCCGCGCCACGCGGGGGCCGTCGAGCCGCCGCTCGAGTTCGCGCGCGGCGACGAGCTGGCGCGCTTCGAGATGGGCTCGACGATCGTGCTGATCGCGCCGCGCGGCACGTGGCAACCGACGACGAACTGCGTGCCCGGCGAGACGGTGAAGCTGGGCGAAGCGATCGCCGAGGCCGCGCCGTGATGGACCGCGCGAAGCTGCTGCGGCTCGCGCGGCTGTCGACGGCGATCGTGCTCGGCACGTGGGACGAGGTGCAGGCCGTGCGCGCGGACGCGCCCGACGGCGAGCCCGACCGCGCGTGGCGCGAGGCCGTGTTGCAGACGCACCTGTTCGGCGGCTTCCCGCGGCTCGTCGAGGCCTACGGTCACCTCGACGAGGTCGGCGGCCTGGGCGAAGCGTCGGCCGACGAGCACGAAGCCGCCGGCGACCCCGCGCGCGGCGCGGCGCTGTTCGACCGCATCTACGGCGAGGGCGCGGGCCCGGTGCGCGCGTTGCTCGACGGGTACTCGCGGGACTACGCCGCGATGATCGCCGAGCACGCCTACGGCCGCGTGCTGTCGCGCCCGGGCCTCGCCGCCGCGGAGCGCGAGGTGCTCGCCTCCTGCGCGCTCGCCGCGCTCGGCCAGGAGCGCCAGCTGGCCAGCCACGCGCGCGGCGCGATGCGCTGCGGCGCCGACCACGCGACGCTCGTCGCGAGCTTCGACGCCGTGCGCGACCTGATGAGCGGCGACCGCCACGAGCGCGCGCGGCGGATCGCGGACCGCTTCCGCGACGCGTGATCCCGAACGGCGCGTCGTAACCCGGAGGTACCGTGCCGGGTTACGACGCGTCACCGGCGATCGCCGGTGACCTCGACCTCGAGCAGCCGCACCGGCTCGCGCGCGCGAACGGACAGGCTGCTGCTGCGCGGTCCGCCGACGGGCGACCGCCGCTCGGCGCTCGTGACGCGCGCGTCGTCGAGGCGCACCTCGACCGTTCCGCGCGCGGGGTTCAGCCGCAACCGCAGGGTGTGCTCGCCGCCCTCGCGCCAGCCCTCGAACGCGACGCCCTCGGCGCGCACGCGGGCGACGACGTCCTCCAGGCTCGTGGTGTCCACCAGGCAGCGCGCCGGCTCGCCGACGCGACGCCCGACGAAGGCGGCGTGGAAGCCGAGGCCCGACACGACGAACAGGTCGGGGGGCGATCCCTCGGGCTGCAGGAAGCGCACGTCGAACAGGACGACGCCCTGGTCGACCACGAAGGGGTCGCGCAACAGCAGGGTCGGCGCCGCGCGCCGGATCACCTCGCCGTCGTCCGGCAGCGGCGCGCCGATCCACCCGGGCGCGCCGTCGTGGTGCCAGGTGCCCCGGTCCCACTCGCCGGTCGTCGCGCCCTCGAAGCTCCAGCTCATGCGCACGCGGCCGAACGACGGGAACACGACCTCGTCGGGTCGGAACACGCGCACGAAGTCCTCGCGCGCGGACGGCTCGTACCCCTTGCGCAGCTCGCGCCGCAGCTCGCGCAAGCGCTCGGACTGCGTCGTGTCCAGCGCGCCGCCGGCGAGCTCGCTGTGCAGCCGCAGCAGCTTGTCGATGCGCCGCACGAGCACGCCGCGGTCACCGCCGCGGCCGGCGGCGTCCAGGATCGAGTTGTACTCGCGCTCGGCGTCGGCGCGCCGCGCCTCCAGCTCCTCGGCCGCCGCGCCGCGCGCCGCGTCCAGGCGCAAGCGCAGCTCGAACGCCAGCAGCGACTCGTCGGCCTGCTCCAGCTCGGCCAGCGCGCGGTCGGCGCGGTCGTAGCGCTCCTCGTGGTACGCCAGCAGCGCGCGCGCCAGGCGGTCGTCGTCGTCCTCGGCCGCGCCGGCCAGCGACTCGAGCGCGGTCGGATCCAGGCGCGGGCCGCCGGGACCGTCGCGCGGCCCCGTCAGGCGGAACCGCGTGCTGCGCCCCGTCTTCAGCTTCAACTCGAAGCCGCGCTCGAGCGGGTCGCCGACGACGAACAGCTCGCCGTCGTAGGCGACGCGCTCGACGAACAGCTCGACGTCCTCGCCGCTCCGCTCGCGCAGCGCGTTCGCGACCCGCTCGAGGTGCGCGGACAGCAGCTCGGCCTCGCGCAGGCGCAGGTCGACCTCGGCGCGCACCGGCGCCATCGCGGGGTCGTCGGCCCGCTCGGCCCACAGGTCGTGCACCGCGTCGTACTCGCGGCGCGCCAGCATCGGGTCGGCGCGCGACTCCAGCTGCTCGAAGCTCGCGACGGCGTCGCGCTCCAAGAGGCGCTCCTCCAGGTCGCGCAGCTCGGCCGTGCGGCGGTCGAGCGCCTCGAACGCGCGCGACTCCAGGTCCGGCGGCAGCTCCCCGCGCACCAGCCCGCGCTCCGCCAGGAGCTCCTCCGCCCCGTCGTGGAAGGCGTCGGCGGCGGCGATCAGCTCGCGGTTCTCGAGGCGCACGGCGGCCGAACGCGCGCGGTCGTTCACCTCGCGGCGCGACTCGTCGTCGAGCTTCCAGAACTCGTTGCGCGAGGCGGCGGCCAGCTCGCGGTTCGTCGCCATGAAGTCGCGACCGAGCTCGCGCACGCGGCCCTCGTCGATGCCGCGCAGGTCGGCGCCCGCCGCGTCGAAGTGCTCGTCCAGCGGCGCCTCGAGCGCGCTCAGCACCTCGGCCCAGTCGCCGCGCGCGCGCGCGGCGGCGACGCGGCGCGCCAGGCGCTCGTCCCGGTAGGTCTGCAGCGCCGAGGACACCTGCGACTCCGCGGCGCGGCGCGCGCGCGCGACCTCCTCGCGCTGCCCGGCGAGCCACTGCTCGTACTCCAGCCGCGCGCGGTCCAGCAGCGTCAACACGGAGAAGCCGGTCGCCGCGGCCAGCTCCTCGCGCGCGCCGACGTCCAGGTAGCGCTCCGCCGACGCGAAGTCCCGCGCGGCGATCCAGTCGTCGACGCTGCGCTCGCCGCCGCGCTTCAGCACGAACAGCGCTTCCTCGAACCGGCCGTACCAGTCGACGCGCAGCGCTTCCCACGCGTCCAGCTGGTGCGGCGGGACGAGTTGCCCCAGCTCCGTCAACCGCGCGTGCGCCTGCTCCAGGTCGACGCGGCCCTCGTCCAGGTCGCGCTCCAGCTCGGTGAGCGGCGCCCAGGCCGCGCCCGTCACCTGCCCCGCGTCCGGCTCGGCCGCGGCGCCGTCCCACGGCGACCACGCGAACAGGCCCGCGACCGCCAGACAGGCGCCCGCGACAACCAGCACGCCGCGCACCCGCGCGTTGCGGCGCCGGTCCGACGCGAGCGGTTCCAGCTGGCGGCGCTTCACCGACGGCGCCTTGCGGCGGCGCACCAGCTCCAGGTCGCGCTTCAGCTCGTCCGGCGTGAAGTAGCGGCCGTCGACGCGCCGCGACAGGCACTTGCGCAGCACGAGGCACAGGCCGCTCGACAGCTCCGGTCGCAGCTCGGCCGGGTCGGGGATCGGCTCGTACAGCACGGACGACAGGATCTCGGCCGCGCTCTTGCCGGAGAACGGCGGCTGGCCGGTGACGACGTGGAACAGCGTGGCGCCGAGCGACCACAGGTCGCTGCGCACGTCGGTCAGCGACGGGTCGCGCGCCTGCTCGGGCGAGATGTAGTGCGGCGTGCCGAGCGTCGCGCCGGTGCGCGTCAGCATCGGGTCCTCCTCGACGCGCGCGAGGCCCAGGTCGACCAGGCGCGGCCGGCCCGACGACTCGACCAGGATGTTCGCGGGCTTGATGTCGCGGTGGACGACGCCGCGCTCGGCCGCGTGTTGCAGCGCGTCGCAGAGCGGGACGAACAGGTCGAGCGCCGCGCGCTCCGACAGGCGGCCGCCGTGCTCGAGCTGCTCGGCCAGCGACTTGCCCTCGACCAGCTCCATCGCGAACCACCACGTCGCGCCGACGTGGCCCATGTCGATCGCCGACACGATGTTCGGGTGCGACAGGCGCGCGGCGGTGCGCGCCTCGCGCTGCAGGCGTTGCACGGCGCGCGTCGACGAGACGGTGCTGGCGTGCAGCACCTTCAGCGCGACGACGCGGTCCATCGACGCCTGGCGCGCGCGATAGACGACGCCGGACGCGCCGCTGCCGAGCACCTCGCCCAGCTCGTAGCCGTCGATGACGGGCGGGGCCGCGCGGCGACCGGGTCGCGGGGCGCCGGCGCTCACGCGCGCACCTCCGCGGCGTCGCGGGGTGCGCGGTCGGTCGCGCGGTCGGTCGCGCGGTCGGGCGTGGAGGTGCGTGCGGTCACGGCGGTGCGTTCGGCGAGGCCGGGCCCCGCCCTGCGGATCCTACGCCGACTCAGGTCGAGGGCGCATCCTCTTCGACCTCGTCCGCCTCCGAGCCCTCGCGCCGGGTCTTGCCGATGCCGTACTTGTCCAGCTTGCGCTGCAGCGCGAAGCGGCTGATCCCCAGCTCGGCGGCCGCGCGCGACTTGTTGCCGCCGGCCTGCGCCAGCGCGGCCTCGATCGAGCGCTGCTCCAGCTCCGCGACCGCGGCGCGGATGTCGCCGGGGTTCTCGGCCATCGCGCGGCTGACCTCGGGCGTGCCGGCGCTGCGGCGCTCGCGCACCGCGGGCGACAGGAGGTCCAGCGTGACCTCGCCGCGCGCCATGACGACGACGCGGCGCAACTCGTTCTCCAGCTCGCGCACGTTGCCCGGCCAGTCGTGCGCGACGAGCGCGGACATCACCTCGTGCGGCAGGCGCGGCGCGGGGCGGCCCTGCTCGCGGGCGGCGCGGGCCAGCAGGTGCTCGGCCAGCAGCGGGATGTCCTCGCGGCGCTCGCGCAACGGCGGCAGCTCCACGCCCAGCACGTTGATGCGGTAGAAGAGGTCCTCGCGGAAGGACTTGTCGCGGACCATCTCCTCCAGGTCGCGGTGGCTCGCGGCGAGCAAGCGCACGTCGACCTGGATCGCGCGGTCGGAGCCGACGGGGCGGAACTCGCCCTCCTGCAGCACGCGCAGCAGCTTCTTCTGCATCTCGGCGCTCATGTCGCCGATCTCGTCCAGGAACAGCGTGCCGCCGTCGGCCTGCTCCAGCAGCCCCTTCTTCGCGCGGTGCGCGCCGGTGAACGCGCCGCGCGAGTGACCGAACAGCTCGGACTCCAGCAGGCTGTCCGGCAGCGCGGCGCAGTTCTCGGTGACGAACGGCTTGTCGCGGCGCTCGCCGTTGAAGTGGATCGCGCGCGCGATCAGCTCCTTGCCGGTGCCGCTCTCGCCGTGGATCAGGACGGGCAGGTCGCTCTCGATGATGCGGTCCAGCTGCTGGAAGACGTTCCGCAGGCCGTCGGACGCGCCGACGATCGAGGTGTAGTCGTAGCGGCCGCGCTCGCGCCCGAGCTCCGCGCGCACGACGGCCAGCTCGGTGTCGCGGTCGCGGACCTTGCGGCCCAGCTGGTCGTTCAGCGCCTGGATCTGCTGGCGCGACTGCTCGAGGCGCTCGTTGCGCGAGCGCAGCTCCGCGACGCGCCGCGCGCCCTGGATCGCCAGCGCGGCCTGCGCGGCGAACAGCTCGACCAGCTCGATGTCCTCCAGGTTGAACGCGTTGTTCTGCAGGCGGTTGTCGACGTACAGGATGCCCTGCGTCACGTCGCCGACCATGATCGGCAGGCACATGACCGAGCGCAGGCGCAGCTCCTCGACGCTCGCCATGCCGTCGAAGCGGTCGTCGTTCCCGGCGTCCAGCGTCAGCATCGGTTCGCCGGTCTCGAGCACCTTGCTGGCGATGCCCGTCGACAGGCGCGAGCGCGGGATCGCGACGTCGGAGTGGTCGAAGCTGCGCGCGACGCGCACCGTCATCTTCGTCAGCTCCGGCTTCTCGTCCGCCGTCGTCCAGTCGTCGTTCAACAGCAGGAAGCCGCGCTCGCCGCCCACCAGCGCGACCGCCGAGTCGACGATCAGGCGCAGCAGCGGCATCAGCTCCGTCTCGCGCGTCAGCTCGCGCGTGACTCGCGCGAACACGCGCAGGTTCTCGCGTTCGCGCTTCGCGTCGCCGGTCAACGTCTCGTGGCCGGTCGCGCCGATCTCGCGCAGCAGGCGCTCCTCGATCGGCTGCGTCTCGTGCGGGCGCGGTCCGGTGTCGGCCTCGTCGCGCACGCTGTGCACGTGCAGCACGACCTTGCCGACGCCGATCTGGTCGCCGGGCTCCACCACGCGCCGGCCGACCGAGTCCCCGTTCACCTGGGTGCCGTTCGAGGACCCGAGGTCCGTGAGCCAGGCGCCGTCCTCGCCCACCTCGATCCGGCAGTGGTGCCGGCTGACCAGCGTGTTCGAGAGGCGGATATCATTGTCCACCGCGCGGCCGATGGAGATCACGGACTGATCGAACTCGAGGTCCGACCGGACGCCGTCTTCGACGATGGTCAGCTTCATGTCGGGGTGGAAGAGGCCCGGGGGATCGCGTGCGGAGTCGCACGCACCCGGGGACTACCCCTCCGGCGGCCGTTCGGTAACCGCACACCCCACCCCCACCCGGAAATGAGTCACAAGGCCTGGTACCACAAGGGCTTGCGCTTCCAGTGCACCCAGTGCGGCAACTGCTGCACGAGCCACGGGGAGTACGCCTACGTCTACCTGGCCGAGGCCGACGTCCGCGCGATCGCGGCGCACCTGGGGATGGAGCGCGCGGCCTTCCTGGAGCGCTGGTGCACCGAGGACGAGGGCTACACGATCCTGCGCATGGACGCACCGGCGTGCCCGTTCCTGACCGAGGAGCGGGGCTGCGCGATCTACCCCGTGCGCCCGAAGCAGTGCGCGACCTGGCCGTTCTGGGAGGACAACCTGGACCGCGCGCGCTGGGAGGGCCCGGTGAAGGAGTGCTGCCCGGGCATCGATTCGGGGCCGCTGTACAGCGCCGAGGAGATCGAGCGGATCGCGCGCGAGACGGAGGAGTGGTACGGGTAGGGGAAAGTACGGAGCCGGGCTCGTTCTTTCACCGTGGCGGCCGACCGCAGAGGTGCTGGAAGCGCCTCTGCGGTCGGCCGCCGCGGTGAAAGAACGAGCCCGGCTCCGTACTTTCCCCTACGCGCCCTTGAACGCCGGCTTGCGCTTCTCGGCGAAGGCCGCGAGGGCCTCCAGGCGGTCGTCGGTCGTCAGCGTGCGCTCGTAGCACCTCGCCTCGACCTCGAGCCCCTGGGCGATCGGCAGCTCCGAACCCTCGTCGATCGCGGCCTTCGCGGCGCGCACCGCGACCGGGCCGTTGCCGGCGATCTGGTCCGCCACCTCGCGGGCGGCCGCGTCGAGCTCGGCGCGCGGCGCCACGCGGTTCACGAGGCCCATGCGCTCCGCCTCCGCCGCGCCGAGGCGGCGGCCGGTCAGGATCAGGTCCTTCGCGCGCGACTTGCCGATCAGGCGCGGCAGGCGCTGCGTGCCCCCCGCCCCCGGGATGATCGCGAGCGACACCTCGGTCAGCCCGAACCTCGCGTCCTCCGCCGCGACGCGCAGGTCGCAGGACAGCATCAGCTCCGTCCCGCCGCCGAAGGCGAAGCCCTGCACCACCGCGATCGTCGGTTGCGGCATCGCCTCGACGTCGTCCATCAGCGCGCGGATGTTGCGCACGAAGTGCGGCACGCGGTCGGCCGGCATCGTCTTGCGCTCCTTCAGGTCCGCGCCGGCGCAGAACGCCTTCTCGCCGGATCCCGTGATCAGGATGCAGCGGATCGACAGGTCCTCGCGCAGCTCCTCCAGCAGCGTGCGGAAGCGCCGCAGCGTCGGGAACGACAGGCAGTTCATCACGTCCGGCCGCTCGATCGTCAGCGTCACCACGTCGCCGTCGCGGCGGGCGGAGACGAGTTCCGGCTGGTCCGGGACGTCGGCGGGGAATTCGTCGGCCACTCGCGTCATGCGAGGGACTCTACCGGCGGCCCCCGCCGCCCGCCACCCGCGCGCTCCGCTACCGCGGCGCTTCGGCGCTCGCCGGCGAACCGACGCGCTCGCGCACGGCCCGCGCGACGGCCTCCGGCGCGAAGCCGTCCAGGCACGCCAGCCGGTCGTCCCCCATCATCCGACAGCGCTCGCGGTGACAGGGCGCGCAGGCGACGTCCGCGACCAGCGCCGTCTCCTCGCGCAACCAGTCCGCCGTGTGCCGCGGGTCGGTCGAGCCGTACAGCACGACGGTCGGCACGCCGGTCGCCGTCGCCAGGTGGCGCGGCCCGCTGTCGACGGTGACGAGCGCGCGCGCGCCCGCCGTCCAGGCGAGCAGCTCGGCCAGGTCCGGCGCGGGGTCCGCCAGGCCGAACACGCCGGGCGTCGGGCGCTCCATCACGCGACGCGCGACCTCGTCCTCGCCCGGCGCGCCGACGACGACGAGCGGCGCGCCCGCGCCCTCCAGCCGCCGCACCAGCTCCAACCAGCGCGCCGGCGGCCACGCCTTCGCCGACCCGGGGCGGCCGGCCGCGTTCAGGAGCAGGTAGCCGCCCGCGGGATCCAGGCCGAGCTCCGCCGCGCGCGCGTCGCGCTCGGCGCGCCCGGCCTCGCTCGACGCCAAGAGCGGTCGGCGCCGCGCGACCTCGACGCCGACGCAGGTCGCCAGCTCGCGGCACGCGGACTCGAAGGGGCGCGGCAGGAAGCGCGGCGGGCGCCCCTTGCGCCCGCGTCCGATCCCGGCGCGGCCGCGCTCGCGCGCCGGCACGGCGCCGGTCGTCAACAGGATCGACCGGCCGCCGCGCACCCACCCCGCGCGCACCGGCACGCGCGCGCGCACGGCGTTCCAGGCGCTGCGCGCGCCGCCGTTCAGCAGCAACACGGCGTCGCACCCGCGGAAGGCGGCGCGCTCGTCGCGCGACGCGGCGTCCCCCTGGCCGAGCGGAACGCGCTCCGCGCCCGCGAAGCGTCCGTCGAACAGGTCGAACCAGCGGCGCGGCCCGACCAGCACGAGCGAACCGCCGCCCGCCGTCGCGCGACGCCACGCGGCGTGCACGAGCGGCTCCGCCATCACGCAGTCGCCGAGCCAGTTCGGCAGGCGCACGGCGAGGCGCGCGCCCTCCGCGACGCGCGTCACGCGGACGCCTCCGCGTACGGGCTCACGCGCCGGCCCCCGCGGCGCGCTCGGCGGCGACGGCGCCGCGCTCCCGCGCCAGCAACTCGCGCGCGGCGTCCACCACCGCCGACACCGGCAGGTCCTCCATGCAGCGGTGGTGCCCCAGCGGGCACGTGCGCTCGAGGCACGGCGCGCACGGCAAGCCGTCCAGCCGCACGACGCGGCAGCGCTCCAGCGCCGTCGCCGTCAGCTCGGGGAAGTTCGGCCCCATCACCGACACGCACGGCACGTCGAAGGCCGCCGCGACCCAGCGCGGGCCCGAGTCGCCGACCAGCACGAGGCGCGCGTCCGCGACCTGCGCCTTCAGGCGTTCCAGGTCGCGCGGGTGCTGCGCCAGGGAGATCGCGTCGGATCGGCACGCGTCCGCGACGGCGTCCATCAGCGGCTCCTCGCCCGGCCCGCCGCCGACGACCGCGCGCGCGCCGAGGTCCGCGCACAGCTCGTCGAGCGCCGCGGCGAAGCGCGCGGGCGGCCACAGCTTCGCGGCGCCGAAGGCCGCGCCGGGGCAGCAGAAGACGTAGGGTTCGCCCTCGCCCAGCCCGGCCGCGCGCAGCTCGTCGCGCACGGTCGCGCGCAGGGCCTCGCGGACGTGCAACCGCGGCGCCAGGTCCGGCGTTTCCACGCCCGCCAGCGCCGTCACGTCGCGCAAGAGGTGCGCGGTCGGGATCGGCACGCGGCGCCCGCCGAAGCTCGGCGGCACGACGCGGTGGGTCAGCAGCGGCCCGCGCCCGGACAGCGCCGCGCCGATGCGCGCCGGGACGCGCGCGCGGAACGCCCGCCACGCCGCGCCGAAGGAGTTCGACAGCAGCAGGACCGCGTCCGGCGCGAGGTCCGCGAGGCGCGCGCGCTCCTCCGCGCTCGACGACACGGCGACGATCCGGTCGGACCACGGCGCGTCCGCGACCAGCGGCGCGAGGTGCGCGCGCAGCAGCACGTCCACGCGCTCGAACCGCGGCGCGGCGCACGAGGCCTCCAGCATGGGCGTCGCCATCACCAGGTCGCCGACCCAGTTCGGCGCGCGCACGACCAGGTGGCGCGGGTCGTCGCGGCGGTTCACGCGCGGGCCTCCGCGGGCAGCGGGTGACTCGTGCCGTGGCGCGGCAGGTGGCGCGCCATGCGACGCGCGCGGCGGGCGACGGCGCGCGCCCAGGCGCGTCGGTCGCGGCGACGGCGCACGCCTCGCCCGTCGAGGTAGCCGGCCAGGAAGCGCAGGCGCTCCGCGTCGCCGACCGCCGGCGGCGCCGAGTGCGCGAGCGCGGCGAGGTCCTTCTCGAACCAGCGGCGCCGCGGCCGCCGGTCGCGCCGGGCGCGGCCCAGGTCGATCAGGACCGGCTCCTCGTCGCCGGCGCGCAGCAGGACGTGTTCCAGGTAGAGGTCGCGGTGGTACCAGCCGGCGCCGTGCAGGCCCAGCACCAGCCGCAGCAGGCGGGCCGACCACGCGCGGCGCTCGTCGGCCGGGGCGCGGCCCAGGCGCTCGCGCAGGGTCTCCGCGTGCGGCACGAACTCGACGCGGAGGCGCGAGCGCGCGCCCTCCTCGACCAGCTCCAGCGGCCGCGGGACGGACACGCCGGCCTCGCGCAGCGCCGCCAGCGCCTCGAACTCGCGCCGCGCGGGCGAGCGGGGCGCGCCGCCGCGGAGCCGCTCGCGCCACGCTTCGCGACGGTCCGCGCCGTCGAAGCGCTTCTCGATCCAGCGCTCCGCGCCGCGCCGCACGTAGCGCGTCTCGCGCCCGGGCGCCTCGCGCAGCGGGACGCAGGTCTCTCGGCGATTCCGGTCGTGCGACTCCATGGGCCGGCCGATTGTGCCGAGGGGCGGCGCCCGGGACGAGCCTTCGCTGACGACGCGCCGCGCCCTCCGATCGGGCGCCCGCGCGACCCCCGCGACGACGCCGGGAAAAAAGGTCCGCAAGGGGGCTTTCAAGAGCGGCGGTCGCTGTCTCGAATAGACGGCCTCCGAACCGCCGCGCGCGCGCCGGAGGCACACGCTCCCCTCCCCCTCTCCACCTCCCGAGCGAACGGGCCCCAGGCCCGGTTCCAATCACGGGCCGCCGGCCCGATTCCAATGGCGAACGGACCTGCTGTTGCCAAGGCCGTCACGGACCAGGACGAGTTCAACCCGTTCCTGTCGATGGCCAAGTTGTTCGACCGGGCCGCCGATCTCCTCGGCCTGGACGCCGGGCTGCGCGAGGTGCTTCGGCGCCCCGACCGCGAGCTGACCGTCTCGCTGCCGACCGTCATGGACGACGGCAGCACCAAGGTCTTCACCGGCTATCGAGTCCAGCACAACTTCCTGCGCGGCCCGTGCAAGGGCGGCATCCGCTTCGCGCCCGACGTCAACCTCGACGAGGTGCGCGCGCTCGCGGCGTGGATGACCTGGAAGTGCTCGGTCGTCGACATCCCGTTCGGCGGCGGCAAGGGCGGCGTGATCTGTGATCCGCGCGAGCTGTCGCAGGGCGAGCTCGAGCGCATCACGCGTCGTTACACGGCCGCGATCATGGACATCCTCGGTCCCGACCGAGACGTCCCCGCGCCGGACATGAACACGAACGAGCAGACGATGGCGTGGATCATGGACACCTACTCCATGCACGTCAGGAAGACCACGACCGCCGTCGTGACGGGCAAGCCGATCTCGATCGGCGGCTCGCGCGGCCGCCGCGAGGCGACCGGCCGCGGCGTGATGCTGTCCGCTCGCGAGGCCATGAAGAAGCTCGGTCGCCGGCCCGAGGACACGCGCGTCGTCGTCCAGGGCTCGGGCAACGTGGGCGGCATCGGCGCGCTGCTGCTGCACCGCGAGGGCTACAAGATCATCAGCATCTCCGACATGTACGGGACGCTCTTGAACGAGAACGGCCTCGACATGCCGCAGGTGCTGGACCACCTGACGCAGAACCGCCGCCTGGAGGGCTACCCCGAGGCGACGTACATGAACAGCAAGGAGCAGCTCGAGCTCGACTGCGACCTGCTCGTGCCCGCCGCGACCGAGAACCAGATCACCTCGGCCAACGCGGACCGCATCAAGGCCAAGCTGATCGTCGAGGGCGCCAACGGCCCGACGACGGCGGCGGCCCAGGAGATCCTGGACGAGCGCGGCGTCGTCGTGGTGCCCGACATCCTCGCGAACGCGGGCGGCGTGACCGTCTCGTACTTCGAGTGGGTCCAGGACCGCATGGGCTACTTCTGGACGGAAGAGATCGTCAACACGCGCCTGGAGCAGGTGATGGTCAAGGCGTTCGCGGACGTCGACGCCACGGCCGAGCAGCACGGCGTGTCGCTCCGCACGGCGGCCTACATCCTCGCGATCGACCGCGTGGCCAGCGTGCATCGCATGCGCGGCGTCTTCGCCTGATCCGATGATCCCCCCCCGCTACCTCGAAGAGGACTCCGACGAGCTGCTGCCGAGCACGCCGCTGCTCGACGACGAGACGCCGTTCTCGACGATGATGACCAGCTTCGACGAAGCTGCGCATCGCCTCGGGATCGAGCCGGGCGAGTACGCGATCCTGCGCAAGCCGGACCGCGAGGTCGCCGTCAGCGTGCCGGTGCGGCTGGACGACGGGCGCCTCGCGGTGTTCGACGGCTACCGCATCCAGCACAACGCCGGGCTGGGGCCGTTCCTCGGCCCGCTGCGTCTGCAACGACGACTGAAGATCGACGAGCTGCGCGCGCTCGCCGCGTGGATGACGTGGAAGTGCGCCGTGCTGAACGTGCCGTTCGGCGGCGCCGCCGGCGGCATCCGCCTGAACGCGCGCCGTCACTCGAAGGGCGAGATCGAGCGCGCCGTGCGCCGCTACACCGCGTCCCTCTTGAACGACATCGGCCCGGACCGCGACGTGTTCGCGCCCGACGTCGCCGCCGGCGAGGACGTGATGGCGTGGGTCATGGACACCGTGTCCAACCACGCGCGCGTCACCGAGAACGCGGCCGTGACGGGCAAGCCGACGGCGCTCGGCGGCTCGATC
The DNA here is from genome assembly GCA_030426745.1 of bacterium. Lineage (GTDB taxonomy): Bacteria > Planctomycetota > UBA1135 > UBA1135 > JACKHV01. Next base: position 569 of record JAUHYB010000072.1, on the reverse strand, counting down.
GGCCACGAGGACGCGGTCGCGCAAGGCATCCGCGTGATCCTCCGCCTGGCGGTCGAGCAGTTCAAGCTGTCCACCGGCAGCCTGCGCGTCATCGTGCAGGGCGCCGGCACGGTCGGCGGCAACCTCGCGCGCATCCTGCACGCCGACGGCCACAAGGTCTGCGGCATCTCCGACGTGCACGGGGCGTTCTTCAACCCCGACGGCCTCGACCTGCCGCCCATCCTCGCGTACCGCGCCGAGCACGGCTCGCTGCGCGGCTGCAAGGGCGACTTCAAGACGATCACCAACGACGACCTGCTCGCCCAGAGCTGCGACGTGCTGATCCCCTGCGCGACCGCGAACGCGATCCACTCGCGCAACGCCGACCGCGTCGACGCCAAGCTCGTCGTCGAGGGCGCCCACGGCCCGATCTCCGCCCACGGCAACCGCATCCTCGAGAACGCCGGCACGCCGATCGTGCCCGACATCCTCGCGAACGGCGGCGGCGTGGTCCTGTCCTACTTCGAGTGGGTCCAGAACCGCACCGGCTACCAGTGGATCCACCAGGTGATCGAGAAGCGCCTGCGCCG
>JAUHYB010000472.1 GCA_030426745.1 bacterium | reverse complement strand
GGCGGCCGGTTCCGGCCGCCGCCCGCGGCGCGGGACAATCAGTTACGGCACGGTACTCCGGCGCTACTCGTACACGCAGTCCTCGCGGATGCGCGACGCCTCGGCCTTCACGCGGGCGAGCAGCTTGCCGACGAGCTCGTCGCGGCGGTCGTACAGGCGATAGCCCTCCGCGTCGCGCAGGTATCCCGCGGCCTCGGGCGTCTCCTCGCACAGGGCCTCCATGCCGACCTCCAGCGCGCGCGCGCGCAGGCGTTCGCGCTTCTCCAGGAGCGCCTTCGTGACGATCGGCATCAGCATCGAGTAGTCGGCCGGCACGCTCTCGCAGGTCGCGACGTACGCGTCCTTGTCGACCTTGCCCCAGGTCACCGCTTCCGCGGGCGGGCAGGACGACAGCGAACCGTCGGTGACGGGCGCGGTCGTGACCTGGATGTCGAACAGGAACCCGCCGACGTCCTCGAAGCCGAAGACCTGGCTGAGCGCCGGTTCCGGCTGCAGGTTGTAGTTCTTCGGCACGCCGCCGCCGAGGATCAGCGTGCCCAGCGCGCCGCGCTCGTTCTCCAGGATCCCCCAGTGGTGGAACGCGCAGCTCTCGAAGACCTCCGCGTGCATGTCGAGCTCGAACGCGTAGTCGTCGCCGCACGCCTCGCGCAGCGCCCACAGCTTGACCGAGTTCAGGAAGACCGAACCGTCCGCCGGCGCGCCGACGAAGATCGGGATCGCCTTGCGCGCGCACAGCGCCAGCAGGCCCTCCCGCACGTCGGCGGCGCGTTCCAGCTCGCGGTAACACCGGCCCAGCAGGTGGCGCATCTCCGTGCCGGTCATGCGCTTCTGGAACTCCGGCTTGCGCAGGCAGTGCGACAGGAAGCGGTCCTGGTCCAGCAGGATCGTCTCGTCGAAGCCGATGTCCGTGATGCGGATGATCGACTCGTCGCGCAGCGCGCCGTCGTCGCCGTGGATCGGCACCTCGAAGAAGGGGTGCTGCGCCGCCGCCTTCAACGAGCGGTGCCCGTCGTGGTAGCAGACCGCGTCCGTCGTCGAGACCAGCACGAACCACCCGGTGTCCAGCAGCGGGTTCAGCCACGCGTGGTGCTGGCCGGACGCCGTGACCGGGCCGGCGACCGAGAGCGTGAGCGGCACGCCCTCGCCGATCGCCGTGTCCAAGAGCGTCCACAGCCGCCGCAGGTAGCCGCCGCCGAAGCTGGGCAGGCAGTCCTCGAGCAGCTCGTCGAGCGTGTCGACCTCGGTGACCGCGCGGGTCCGGAGTTCCTGCCGCGGTCGCGCGCCGGGCGCGCGCTGGTCCTTGCGAGTGGGGGTCATGGGGGCGGAGTCTAGCGAGCGGGGCGCGGCGCGCGAAGCGGGGGAGCGGGCGGGAGCGCGCGAGAGACGGTCGGTGAGCGCTGCAGGCGCGACGGCGGACCGCGGACCGCGGTCGGCGAGCGAGCGCGCCGGCGCGAACGCCCGCGCCGCGCCATTCCACCGCTCGACACGCCTTGCGCCGGGCGCGCGCCTCATGGATGCTCTCTCCGACCCGCGGTCCGCCCTGCCCGCCCGCGCTCGCGGCGCGCGACCCCGCGGCCGCCTCCCCCGATCGCCCGCCCCCCGCCGGCCAGCCGGCCACCCGCCCGACCCCAGCCCGCCATGACCCAGTTCACCACCGACGCCCAGAACGCCTACGGCGTCCAGGACTACTCCCCGAGGACGACCATCGAGGGCGTCGAGATCGTCCCCCTCCGCCGCTTCAACGACGACGGCGGCGCGATGACCGAGCTCGGTCGCCTGAACGGCGGCCAGCACAAGGACCTCCCCGGCTTCGACGTCCGCCAGATCAACTTCAGCGTCGTCGAGCCCCAGGCCGTCAAGGCCTTCCACCTCCACAAGCGCCAGACCGACGTCTGGTACGTCCCGCCCTCCGACAAGCTCCTCCTCGTCCTCGCCGACGTCCGCGAGGGCTCACCGACCGCCGGCGAGGTGATGCGCATCGTCCTTGGCGACGGCAACTCGCGCCTCGTCCGCATCCCCCCCGGCGTCGCCCACGGCTGCAAGAACCTGCGCCCCGCCGACCCGGGGACGATCGTCTACTTCGTCGACGTGCAGTTCAGCGTGGACGACGACTGCGACGAGGGGCGGCTGCCGTGGGATCACTTCGGGGAAGAGGTGTGGGAGGTCGAGAAGGGCTGAGGCCCGCGGGGGATGTACGCGTGCTTGCGGTGCCGGGCGGACGACGCGGTCGTGCGCGAGCTGGCGGACGGGCTCGAGGCGGCGGGCTTCGACCGGGGTGACGAGCAGGACTCCGAGCGGCTGCGGCGTCGGTACGCCGAGCAGCCGCAGCTGCACAGCTCCCTCGCCTGGCTCGAGGACGGCGAGGGGCAGGACGCCTTCTGGCGGAGGCTGGAGGCGGCGCTCGACGCGCTGAGCGGCGCGCTGCGCGTCGCGCGCGGACGCGGCGCCGAGCTGGAGCTCGACCTCGACCCGGAGGTGCGGCTGGACCGCGCGCTCCCCGACGACCGGCTGTGCATCGACGAGGTACCCGTGCCGTACGCCACGCTGGCGCGGCTCGGCGCGCTCGAGGTCGACCTGGTCGTGTCGCTGTACCGCTCGACCGCGGACGACGACGGGGGGGAGGAGGAGTGAACGCCCTGTTCGCGAACAGGCGCCAGGGCCTC
>JAUHYB010000071.1 GCA_030426745.1 bacterium | reverse complement strand
CCGGACGAAGCCCGGCAGCCTGGGCCGCGGTGTCGGGTGCGGTGAAAGAACGAGCCCGGCTCGGTGCGTTCCCCGCCTACCCGACGCTGGTCGACGCCGTCGCCAGCGCGCCCTCGACGATGCGCGTGATGCCCTGGTCGAAGGCCGACGCGGCGTCCGCCTCCAGCGCCTTCGCGCGGGCGCGCGAGCCCAGCTGGCAGGCGGCGCGCGGGTTGTCGAGCATCACGTCGATCTGCCCGGCGAGCTTGCCGGGGCGCCCGCGCTCGACGATCAGGCCGGTGCGCTTGTCCTCGACCAGCGGGTACGACGCGTGCACCGCCGAGAAGATCGACGGGATGCCCATGCCGAGCGCCTGGCAGGCGAGCCAGCCGGGGCCGCCCTCGAGCGTGCACGACACGTGCAGGTCGAACTCGCGCAGCGCGTTGCGCGGGTCGTCGAAGGCGGGCGCGGCGATCGTCACCTCGCCGGACAGCTCGAGTTGCCGCACGCGGCGGCGCAGGTGTTCCTCGCGCGGGCCCTCGCCCAGCACCAGGTAGCGCAGCGCGCGACCGGCGCGCTTCAGTCGCACGGCCGCTTCCAGCAGCACCTCGGTCCCGTGGTCCTCGTCGAGCAACCCGACCGTGCCGACGCACGGGCGCGCGGCGTCGTCGAAGGTGCGCGACGGGCGGTCCAGCTCCAGGCGCGGCCCGTGCGGCACGACGTGCAAGAGCACGCGCGGCACGCGACAGCGGTTCACCGCCGACTCGATCGCCGTGTCGCACGGCACGACCACCGCGCGCAGCCACGCGCTGGGCGGCACCGCCGTGCCGCGCGACGGCCGGTCGAGCTCGAGCACCCACGGCACGGAGACGGCGCGGGCGAGCTCCGCGGCGAAGGACGCGAGGCGCCCGTCGGTCACGAACAGGAGGTCCGGCTGCAGGGCGCGCAGCGCGCGCCGCGTGCGCCAGAAGGAGAAGGGCGCGCGGACGGAGCTCGCGTGCACTTCCGCGGGGACCGTCGTGAGGCCGTCGCCGACGAAGGCGTCGGCGCGCGAGCCGCCGGGCGACAGCACGCTGACGCGCGCGCCGTGGTCGGCGAGGGCGCGCGCGGCGGCGAGGAGGCGCTCGGTCGAGCCCGCGAGGTCGAGCGGGCCGTGGAGGAAGGCGACGTGCATCGCGGGCGGATCCTGACACAGGGCGCGCCGTGGGGGAAGGCGCCGCCCCTCCGGCTCACCGACCCCCGCGCGACGCCGCGCCGTGCAGCGGCGTCGCGTCCAGGTCCCCGGGCCGCGTCCGCCAGCGCGCCTGGTGCCACGCCCACTGCTCGGGCGTCTCGCGGATCCACTCCTCGAAGCGCGCGTTCACGCGGGTCATCAGGTCGCGGCCGGCCTCGCGCCGCTCCAGCGTCGCGTCCAAGTGCAGCGGCTCGTCCACGGACAAGCGGTAGCGCGACCCGCCGCGCGGCCGCACGCAACGCGCGGGGATCAGCGGCACGCCGGCGGCGCGCGCCAGCGCGGCGGGCGCCGTCATCGTCAGCGCGGGCGTGCCGAAGAACGGCAGGAACTCGCCGGCGAGGCGCCGCACCTCGAGGTCGCACACGAGCCCCAGCGTCCCGCCGCGCTGCAGCACGCGCAGCATCTCGCGCGGCGACGACCCCTGCGACAGGGTCGTCACGCCGTACGCGCGGCGCATGTCGACGAGCCACGCGGCCGCCGGGTCGCGGCGCTTCATCAGGCCGACGACGGCGCCCGGGTACCCGCGGCGGCGCAGGCGCGCGCACAGGAGCTCCCAGTCGCCGAGGTGCGCCGTGACGACGATCGCGCCGCGGCCCCGCGCGAGCTGCTCGTCGAGCCGCTGCACGTCGTCCGCGACCTCGACGCGGTCCTCGATCCAGTCGCCGCCCGCGCCGGACTCGGGCGGCTCGCTGCGGGCCAGCCGCAACCAGTTCGCCGCGAGCTCGCGCCAGTGGTGCCGCGCCGCGGCGGCGACGCGACGGCGCGCGCGGTCGTCCAGCGCGTCGCCGAACGCGACGCGCAGGTTGTCGAGCGCGCGCTCCTCCAGCCGAGAGGCGCGCGCCGCCGCCGCCGCGGGCCACAGCGCCGCGCGCAGGACCGACGGCGGCACCACGCCCGCGACGCGCGTCAGGCCGACCAGCGCCCGCGCGCGCACCCGGCGCCGCAGCGGGTCGCGCGGCTCGGTCGTCCGCGAGCCCGATGTCCGCGTCCCGATCGCGTCGTCCGCGTCCGGTCCCGTCGCGTCAGCCACGCGGTCCTCCGTCGCGGTCCGCGCGCGTCGAGAAGGCGGCCGGTCGTTCGTCGAGCGGCGCCAGCACGAGCGCGCCGTCCGCCGCGCGCGCGACTCGCGGCGGCGCGGCGGACGCCAGGCCGCGGTCGTCGAGCAGGTCCAGCAACGCGCGCCGCTGGGCCTCGTCGACGTCGTCCCACGCCACTGGCTCGCAGGCCGCGAAGACCGCGATCGACTCGCGCGGCGCGAAGGCGCGCGGGGTCGGCGCGGGCGCGCCGTGCTCGTACGCGCGCGTCACTGCCGCCCAGGCGCGGGCCGCGTCCGCGCCGGTGACGAGCGCGGCCGCGACCTCCTCGCCGCCGCCGGGCCGCCGGGCCATCGCGAGCGCGCGCAGGTCGCCCTCGATCGCGTCGTCGTCGCGGCGCAGGAGCCACGCGCGCCCGCCGACCGTCGCGGGACGCACGCGGCTGCTCTCGCGCAGCCAGCGGTCCGCGTGGGCGAGCACGGACGCGTGCCGCGCGCGCCGCGCCGCCTCGCGCGCCTCCGCCCAGTCGTCGTCCGGCGCCGCCGCGGCGCGGGTCCCCGACGCCGCGCGCCACGCGTCGTGCAGCGCGCGGAGCCGCGCGTCGTCCACCTGCTCGCGCAGCGCGCCCATCAACGCGACGAGCTCGCGCCGGCGCTCCTCCGCCGGCACCGCCGCGCGCACGCGCACCGCCGCGACGTCCACCAGGTGCCACGCGCCGTCCGCGTCGCGCACCAGGTTGCCCGGGTGCAGGTCGCCGTGCGCGGCGCCGGCGGCCTGGCAGCGCGCGAGCAGCGCGCCGATCGCGCGCGGGTCCTCGGGCGCGAGCTCCGCGTCCCGCGCCAGGTCCTCGAGCGAGCGCGCGCCCGCGATCGCGCGCGTGACGACCGTCCAGCCGCCCGGGCCGCGCTCGACGGCCAGCAGCTCGGGGACCGGCAGCCCCAGCGCGGCCAGGCGGCGCAGCGCCCGCGCCTCGCGCCGCGCCCGCCGCCCGTCGCCCCAGCGCCGCAGCGCGCCGCGCGAGCGGAACCGCTTGTGCACGCGCTCGCCGTCGGCGTCCAGCCAGACGCGCCGGTGCACACCGTCCTTCAGGAGTCCGTCGTCGCCCCGCATGCGCGCAGCATAATGCCGCGTGCGCGCGGCACGGCCCCGGTCTCGCGCGGCATGAACTCTCTCGCGCGCGGCCTGGCCCCTCTCGCGCGAGACACGGCCCCGCGGCAGCGAGTCGCCGCGGTCGAGCCGCGCGGCACGGCGCCGTTCGCGAGCCGTCGCGAGGGCCCGCGCGGCCCCGCGTCCCCGGGGTCGACGCCCCGCGCGCGCCGCCGGCGATCCGCGCGCGCGAATCGGCTCGGGGCGCAGGGAAACGCCGGTCGGGGTTTGGCCTCGCCGCCGGCGCGCGGGAGAATCCCCGGCCGCCGGCCATGCTGCTGAACCGCTACATCTTCCGCCAGATCGCGACCTCCTTCGCGATCGCCGCGGGCGGGATGCTCTTCATCGCGCTCCCCGGGATCGCGGTGGGGGCGGTGCACAAGCTCGCGGGCGTCGGCACGGCGACCGTGCTGAAGTTCCTGCCGATGGCGGCGGCGAACTTCGTGCCCTTCATGCTGCCGATCGCCTTCCTGCTGTCGGTCGTCGCGACCTACGGACGGCTGGCGGCGGACAACGAGTGGACGGCGATCCGCATGGCGGGGATCCGACCCGCGCGGATGATGACGCCGGCGCTCGGCATGGGCTCGCTCGCCGCGGTGGTGATCCTGCTGATGAACACGGAGTTCGGCCCCTGGCTGACCGTGCGCATGAAGACGTTCCAGCAGGACGCCGTCGTGGACATGGTCAAGAACCTGGCGCCGGGGCGGACCGAGGTGCAGTTCGAGGACTTCTACCTCTTCGCGCCCTTCCGCGAGGACGACGTCTTCTTCGACGCCTTCATCGAGATCCCGCCCTTCGAGGGCCACAGCGGCATGACCGTGCTGGCCGAGGAGGTGCGCTTCGAGTTCACCGACGAGGACATGCTCGTCGAGATGCGCAACATGCAGGGCGTCCACGAGAGCGCCGAGATGCGCAAGGAGTACCTGTCGATCCGCGTGCCTCTGGACAGCATCGTCCAGACGCAGCCGCAGTTCTTCATCGACGCGCGCTACTTGCGGACCGGCGACCTGCTGCGCGCGATCCGGGACAAGGTCACGCCCGGCGGCGACCCGATCCCCGAGGAGCGCTACTACCGCTACACCTACGAGTTCCACGAGCGCCTCTCGAACTCGCTGACCTGCCTGATGTTCGTGCTGGTCGGCGTCGGCACCGGCATCCTGCTGCGGCGCGGCACGCAGCTCGCGGCGCTGGCGGTCAGCATCGGTTACGCGGTGCTGTACTGGGTCCTCGCGCTGCGCCTCGGCCGCGAGCTGATCTTCAAGGGCGTCATCCCGCCGTGGGCCGGCACCTGGGGCCCGCTGCTGGTCTGCACGCTCGGCGGCGTCTGGTTGATCCGGAGGGCGTTCCGGCGATGAGCACCACCAAGCGCCGCTTCGCGCCCGCCGGTCGCCTCGACCGCTACGTGGCGTCGATCTTCGTCAGCTCGTACGTGACCTCGCTGCTGGTCGTGGTGGGCCTGTTCTTCGTCATGGACATGGCGTCGAACCTGAACCGCTACCTCGAGCCGTGGCCCGACGGGACGAAGGTGCCGACCAGCACCGTGCTGCGCTTCTACGGCCTGAACATCCCGTTCCTGTTCCTGCAGTCGGCGCCCTTCGTGACGCTGACGGCGGGCATGTTCACCGTCGTGCGGCTGTTGAAGTCGAACGAGATCGAGGCGTGCCTGGCGGCGGGCATCAGCGCGCGCCGCGCGTTGATGCCGGTCTTCGTCGGCGGCTTCTTCATCGCTGCGGGCGTGTTCGGCCTGCGCGAGTGGATGGCCGAGTCGCTGGTGCCGAAGCGCGACGCGATCCGCTACACGCTGACCGAGAAGCGCCACGAGCGCGTGTACGAGAAGCTGTGGCTGCGCGACCTGAACGGGTCCGTGGTGCGGTTGGGGGAGTTCCGCCCCGCGGCGGGGGAGCCGCCCGTCGCCGAGGTCCTCGACTTCCGCGCGGTGCTGCGCGACGAGCGCGGGACGATCAGCATCGAGGCGGAGCGCGCCGTCTGGTCGCAGCGCGAGGGCGGGCCCGCGTGGCACCTCGAGAACGGCGTGCGCAAGATCGTCGGCCAGGAGGCGCGCACGCGCGAGCCGGTCGAGTGGCTGGACGGCTTCGAGTTCACGCCGGAGATGGCGCTGACCTTCCAGCGCAACCTGGAGAACCCGCTGGAGCTGTCGTTCGCCGAGGCGGCGAGCCTGGCGCGCCGCGACCCCGACAGCGTCGTCTACCAGACCCTGCTCCAGTACCACCTGACGTTCCCGCTGGCGAACGTCGTGCTGCTGCTGATCGGCGTGCCGCTGCTCCTGCGCCACGAGCGCGGCAGCAGCGCGGAGGGCCTCGCCAAGGGCCTGCTCCTGTGCGTCTTCTTCTTCGGCTTCGACTTCGTCTTCCGGAACCTGGGCATCCAGGGCGACCTGGACCCGCTGCTGGCGTCCTGGGCGCCGGTGATCCTGTTCGGCAGCGCCGGGGTCGTGCTCTACGACTCGATCGCCACCTGAGCCTCCCAAGTCCTTGGACCGCAGCGGCTTGCGGGCTAGGCTGCGCGACCGTCGGACCCTCGCCGCGCGGACCTCGGGTCGCGCCGCCCCGGAAGCCGATCCCCCGCGGGAAGATCCGCCGCCCGGGCGCGTCCCTGGCGCGGCCCTCCGGACCCCACGCACGCCCATGAAGCTCTCCACCGCCGCCGCCACCCTGCTGGGCGGCCTCCTCCTCGCCGCCTGCCAGAGCTCCGAGCTGCCGCAACGCAGCGACGACGAGGTCGCGAACCTGATCCTGCACCAGGAGTACGAGGAGGCGGTCCGCGTCGCCAAGGAGCGCCACGACAAGGACCCGGGGAACGAGCAGGCGGAGCTGCGCTACCGCCAAGCCTCGGTCGCCTACCTGATGGAGATGGGCCGCCGCGCGACCTTCGCCGACCGTGACGAGGAGGCCCTCGAGTTCTTCGAGCAGGCGCTCGCGCTGGACCCCGAGGCGACGACGATCGACGCGTGGCTCGCGAAGACGCACACGAAGCTGTCCGAGCGCTGGCTGGAGCGCGCGCTGCAGCTGCACGCGCAGGGCAACCTCGAGGGCGCCGTCGAGGCGTACGAGGTCGCGCTGAGCCACACGCCCGGGCACATCGCCGCCACGCGCGGGATGATGGAGGCGACGCTGCAGATCAACCACCGCAAGGGGCTGGCGGCGGACTACTACAACCAGGGCGTGCGCACGCTGCGCGACTACTGGCTGGAGCGCTCGCTGCGCTCGTTCGCGGCGGTGAAGAAGTACCAGCCCGACACCAGCACGCAGGTCGACAAGCGCCGCGGCCAGGTGGAGTCCTTCCTCGCGGAGGAGCGCGCCACGGTCGCGGCGGCGCTCGAGAACGACGGCTTGTACGACGCGGCGCGCAACGAGTATCGCTTGAGCCTGGCGCTCGACCCGGACCACGCGGGCGCGCGCGCCGGCTTCGACCGCATGGACCGCGAGGCGAAGGCCACCGAGGTCCTGCGCGACGCGCGGATGAGCGTGCTGCGCGGCGACTACGCGAAGGCGCGCGAGCTGGTCGAGGAAGGCCGGCAGATGACCGAGCTGCAGGAAGAGGCCTTCCAGGGCGTCCTCACCGAGATCGAGGAGGACCGCGTCGAGAAGCTCTACCAGGCGGCCCTGAGCCTGGAGAAGGACTACCGCTACCGCGCCGCGATCCGCGCGTACACGGGGCTCCTCGCCGAGGTGCAGTACTACAAGGACGCCCTCGCGCGGAAGCAGACGCTGGAGCACTACGTCGAGCGCGTGCCCCGCTACTACGCCGAGGCGGAGGCGGAGGAGGACCTCGAGGTCAAGCTGGGCCTGTTCCGCGCGGCGCGCGATCTGTGGCCCGAGTACGAGGACGTCGAGGACCGCGTGGCCGAGCTGGAGAAGCAGCTGGCCGAGCGCGACGAGCAGTAGGGGCGCGCGTCCCTACTCGGGCGGGGCCGCCGGCGCCTCGTCGCGGCCGCCCTCGCGGATCGCCAGCACCAGGATCACGAGTCCGAGCGCGGACGCCTCGATCCACGGGTGGATGCTGACGCGGCCGAAGTCGCCGCGCCACACGATCAGCGTCTGGTAGAGGTACGGCAGCCAGGCGCCGATCAGCACCGTCCAGCCGACCTTGCGCCAGTTCGTCGGCTCCGGCGGCATCGTGTCTTCGGCGCGCGCCTCCGCGGCGCCTGCCCGGTCCAGCGCGTCGAGCTGCGCGGCGGCGCGGTCCAGCACGCCCTGGTTCTCGAGCAGCGCGCGCGCCTCGACGCCGAAGGCCCACAGGTTCACGACGAGCGCCACGACGCCCGCCAGCATGTGCACCGTCGGGTCCAGCCCGAAGCCGCGGTCCGCGAACCCGAGCACCGCGGCGGCCGCGGTCAGGAGCACGGCGATCAGCGCGGCGGGGTACGCCGCCTTGCGCGCGAAGAACTCGTTCGACTCCGCCAGCAGCCCGGCGTCCATGTCGCGCGCGCGCACCGCCTCGCGCAGCACTCGGCCGGCGATGATCGAGAACAGGATCAGGAGCGAGTGCGCCGCGCCCGCCGTGATCGCGCCGGAGAGGCCGAGGTACAGGTGGTTCTGCGCGCCGGCGAAGCCCGCCCAGGCGGCGGCCACGAGCAACACCGAGGCCAGCCCGGCGAGCGTCGCGAAGTAGTGGATCATCCGCATCGTTCGTCCTCGTTCGCGGCGCAGTCTACGCGCTCGGCGCCGTCGCGCGCAGCAGCTCGTCGGCGACGCGGGCGGCGGAGAGGCCCGACAAGCACACGTTCCCGTCCGCGTGCGTACATCGGCGTAGGAAGCACGGCGCGCAGTCGGGCGCGGGGTCGGCGCGCAGCACGCGGTGGCCCGGGCCGCGCGGCGCGTCGCGGAGGGGCGGCGGCCACGGCCCGGTGCGCGCGGCGTCCTGCGGCCCCGCGAGGCAGACGACCGGCAGGCCGACCGCGGCGGCGAGGTGCGCGGGACCGGAGTCGCCCGACAGCAGCGCGCCGCCGCGCTCGGCCGCCGCCGCGAAGAGCGCGGCGAGCTGCGGCAGGCCGCGCTGGCCGACCCAGTGGTCGACGCGCGCGTCCGCGACGCGGTCGGCGAGCGCCGCGCCGACCTCGCGCTCGGCCGGGCCGGAGACGACGAGCACCGGCGCGCCCGCGTCGGCCAGGCGGCGCGCCACGTCGGCGAGCGACGCCGGCGGGTAGCTGCGCGGGTCGTCCGCGCGCCCGATCGAGACGAGCACCGGCGCGCGCTCGCCGCCCGAGCGACCGCCGCCGAGGCGCCGCGCGAGCTCCGCGCGTCCGGCGTCGCGGACCGCGGCCGAGAGCGGCAGGCGCGGCCCGTCGTCCACCGCGACGCCGGGCGCGACGTGCCGCGCCAGCGCGCGCATCCGGTCGATCGCGTGCGGGCCGTCCGTCGCGCGCGGGGCGCGGTCGGTCATCGCGACCGCGGCGCCGCGCTCGCGCCAGTCCGCGCGCGCCAGCCCCGAGCGCCGCGGCGCGCCGGCGGCCAGGCAGACCACCGCGCTCTTCCAGTTCCCCTGCGCGTCGACGACCCACTGCGCGTCGAAGCCGGCCAGGCGCTCGCGCAGCCTCGGCCACGCCGCCGCGCCCCCGCGCCGCTCGAACGTGAGGACCTCGTCGAGGCCGGGCAGCCCATCGAGCACGCCCGCGAACTCGGGCTGCACGACCCAGCCCAGGCGGGCGCGCGGGTGCGCGGCGCGCAGCGCGTGGAAGACCGGCAGCGCGTGGACCACGTCGCCGAGGTGCGACAGGCGGACGAGCAGGATGCGAGTGGGGGCGGTCATCGGGCGGCGCTAGGATAGCCGCGGATGATCCGGCGCATCTCGACCAAGTGGGTGCTCACCGTGCTCGCCGCGGTGTTGATCCCGTTCCTCGGGTTCACCTGGTACGTCGACCAGCGGATCGGCATGCGCCAGTCGTGGGACGTCGTGCGCTACTACCTGCTGTCGATGGCGGAGGACCTGGCGACGCGCGTCGACGAGGAGGTGCGCGAGCGCCGGCTGGACATCGAACTGTGGGCCGAGGACCCGAACCTCGAGTACGCGCTGTCCGACCTCGGCGAGGAGGTGCTGGCGCTGCAGGTCGAGAACCGCATCGACCGCTTCATCCAGAAGTCGGGCGACTTCGACCTGTTGATCGCGATCGAGGTCGACGGCCGCGCGATCGCGTCGAACCGCGTGACGCGCTCCGGCGCGCCGCTGCCGGCCGACGTGCAGCGCCGCATCGAGACCTACGACTTCACGTCGGAGGACTGGTTCCACCGCGCGCTCGCCGGCGACTTCGTGCTGGTCGATCAGCACCGCTCGCCGCTGCTGCACCCCGAGGACGCCCCGACCGAGGTGGACCCCGCGGACTACGGCGTCGGCTTCGCGGCGCCCGTGCAACCGGTGGAGGGCGCGCGCCCGACCGGCATCGTCTACGGCCTGCTGAACTGGGACCGCATCCAGGGCGGCATCCTCGACTCGAAGAGCCCCGAGGCGTCCGGCCTGCGCGGCCTGATCGGCACCGACATCTACGCGTCGAGCTACGCGTGGCTGTGGAAGTCCGACGCGGACACGATCCTCGGGCACGAGGTGAAGCAGATCTACGGCATGCGCGTCTCGCAGCCGCCGATCGACCTGCCGCAGCTGACGCGCGCCGCGAGCTCGGCGCGGTGGGGCATGTTCCCCGAGTACACCTTCCGCGGGGAGCGCAAGAACGCGGCCTTCAAGCGCTGCGCGTCCGTCTCCGAGGGGGGCCTCGGTTGGGTCGTCGGCATCGGCGTCGACAACGACGACATCTACGCCGCCGTGTCCGAGATGCGGCGCGTGTTGATCAACGCCAGCGTGCTGGTGCTGGCGATCGTCGTGCTGATCACGGTGGTGATCGCGCGCCGCACGACGCGGCCGATCCTGGAGCTGGAGCGCCACACGCGCCGCGTGGCGGAGGGCGACCTGGACGCGCGCATCGCGGTGACCAGCAAGGACGAGCTGGGGCAGCTCGCCGAGGCGTTCAACACGATGACGCAGGAGCTGCAGGCGAACCGCGCGCGGCTGATCCAGGCCGAGAAGGAGGCCGCGTGGCGCGAGATGGCGCGCCAGGTCGCGCACGAGATCAAGAACCCGCTGACGCCGATCCAGCTGTCGGTCACGCTGCTGAAGCGCGCGCACGACGAGGGCAGCCCGGAGTTCGAGTCGATCCTGACGCGCACGGTCGAGATGGTGCGGCGCCAGGTCGACGCCATGCGCCGCATCGCCGGCGACTTCCACGCCTTCGCGGGCGAGCAGCGGTCCGACCCCGTCGCCGTCGATCCGCGCGCCGTGCTGGACGAGGTGCTGTCGCTGAACGAGGCCTGGGCGGCGGACCTCGGCGTGCGCGCGCGGGTCGAGGGCGAGGCGGCGCGCGTCCTCGCCGACCCGGTCGAGGTCCAGCGCCTGTTCATGAACCTCGTGCAGAACGCGCTCGAGGCGATGCCGAAGGGCGGCGAGCTCACCGCGCGCTTCGAGCGCCGCGGCGACCGCCTCGTCATCACGCTCGAGGACACCGGCGTCGGGCTGACCGCCGAGGCGCGCGAGCGGCTGTTCGAGCCCTACTTCACGACGCGGACCCACGGAACGGGCTTGGGTCTCGCGATCTGCAAGCGCATCGTGTCGGAGCTGGGCGGCGAGCTGTCGCTGGAGCCCAGGGACGACGGGCCCGGAACGCGCGCCGTCGTCATCGTCCCCGCCCTCGCACCCGACGCATGAGTCACGCCTTCCTGACCGGCGCCACCGGCTTCCTCGGCCGGCGCGTCGCCGCACGCTTGATCGACCGCGGCTGGCGCGTGCACGCGATGGCGCGCGAGGACACCGACCGCTCGATCCTCGCCGACCTGCCCGTCGTGTGGCACGCGGGCGACCTGCGCGACGAGGCGAGCGTGAACCACGCGATCTCCTCCGCGACGCTGTTCGCGGCGGGCCAGCCGCTGGACGTCGTGCACCTCGCCGCCCTGATCAGCTACCGCGCCGCCGACGCCGAACTCGCGCGCGACGTGAACGTGAACGGCACCAGCCGCGTGCTGGCCGCCGCGGCGCAGTCGGGCGTGCGCCGCGTCGTGCACACCTCCTCGATCGTGACGGTCGGGTACGCGGAGGGCGACGCGGTCTCGACCGAGGACCAGGCCTTCAACGCGGGCGACCTCGGCGTGCACTACGTCGACACCAAGCGCGAGGCCGAGGAGCGCGCGCTGCGCTCGGCCGAGGCGCTCGACACGGTCGTCGTGAACCCCGGCGCGATCTTCGGGCCGGCGTCGGTCGGCTCGAACTCCGCCTACTTCCTGCGGCGCGCCGCGGCCGGCGGCGTGCGCGTCGCGCCGCCCGGCGGCGTGTCGGTGGTCGGCGTCGACGACACGGCGGAGGGCGTCGTGCTGGCGCTGACGCGCGGTCGCCGCGGCCGGCGCTACCTCTTGTGCGAGTCGAACCTGCGCCTCTCCGAGCTGCTGGCGCTCGTCGCGCGGCGCGCGGGCGCCAGGCCGCCGCGCTGGACCGTGCCGCCGGGCGCGTGGTCGTTCCTGACCCGCGCGGCGGCGCGCTGGGACCGGCGCCGACCGCTCGAGCGCCTGACGCCGCAGGCGATGCGCATGGTCGGCGTACACTGGCGCGCCGACGCCGCGCGGGCGCGCGAGGAGCTGGGCTGGTCGCCGCGGCCGTTCCCCGAGGTGCTCGACGACGCGCTGCGCGGAATGGACCTCCTGCCGCCGGAACGCGCGGGAGCCTGAGCGGTTCCCACGACCACCGGCCGGCTCCCGGCAGCGCCGACCGGCCCGGGAGTTCGCCGCGAGAAGGCCGAGAACGACGATCGGCGCCCACGACCTGCCCGCGCCCGCGTACGACGCGCGCCGCGCCCCGACCCCCCGAACGACATGCTCCTGACGCCGCTCCTGCTGCAAGCCTCGCTCCTGTTCACCCCGCTGCACCGCGAGGCGGAACCGCCGGAGCTGCGCGCCGCCGAGCACATCGTGTTGATGCACGACGAGGTCGAGGGCCTCGCGCACAAGCCGGGTCGCACGCGCGAGCAGGCGCTCGAGCTGGCCGCCGACCTGACGCGCCTTGCGCGCGGCGGCGCGGACTTCGCGATGCTGGCCCAGCGCTACTCCGACGCCGGGCCGCGCGCGCGCGTGCTGGGCAGCTTCGTGCAGGGCGCGCTGTCGCCGGAGCTGGACGCCTTCCTGTTCGCGGCCGAACCGGGCGCCTGCAGCGACCCGCTGGCGACGCCCGGCGGCGTCATCGTGTTGCGCCGCATCGACACGCACGCGGCCGTGCGCACGATCCTGATCGACGGCACGGACGACGCGGCGCGCGATCGCGCGAAGGACCTCGCGACGCGCCTGCGCGCGGGCGAGGACTTCGGCGCGCTCGCGACCGAGCACTCCGACGACGCCGCCAGCGCCGCGCGCGCCGGCCGCTTCGCCGTGTTCGAGCGCGGGCCGCGCGACGTGCTCCTGAAGGCCGCCGCCTTCGAGCTGCGCGTCGGCGAGTGGGCCGGACCGATCGAGTCGCCGGTCGGCCTGCACTTCCTGTTGCGAGAGGAGCCGGACGACTACCCGGCCGAGCTGCGCGAGTCGAACTTCGCGCGCCTGTCGACGATCCTGATCCGCCACAGCCTGGCGGGCGAGGGCGCGTCCCAGCGCGACCCCGACGCCGCCCGCGAGCTGGCGAACAGCGTGTGGAGGCTGGTGCAGGAGGGGCGCTCGTTCGAGGACCTCGCCGCCGCCTTCGACGAGGACACCGGCGGCAAGGACCGCGCGGGCGACCTCGGCTGGGTGCACCGCCGCTCGCCGGGCTTGCAGGACGCGCTGGCGAAGGCGTTCCTGCTGGAGCCGGGCGAGACCTTGGAGCCGCAGTCGACGTCGGTCGGCTATCTGATCGTGCGCCGCGCGCGCTGATCGGGAAGCTCTTCGTTCCGGGGAGCGAAGAGAGTCCCGGACCGCGCCTTCTGGAAGCGACTGGTGCGCTCTGACGCCGGGAGCGTGCTCGAGGCAGCCAACGCGGAGCGACGGCAGTCCGCCGCACGGAGACTTTCGGGGCCGAACGCGGGCGGCTCACTGCGCCGTTGCAGGGATGGACCGCGCGGGCGGCTGAAGCCGCCCGCGAGGTCCATCCCTGCAACAGCGTCCTGCGCGGCCGGGACACGTGGAAGGCAGCGCGAGTCCTCCGTCGCGGCTTCACGCAAAGACCGCAAAGGAGCAA
>JAUHYB010000471.1 GCA_030426745.1 bacterium | reverse complement strand
GCTGGCCCGACGCGCCCGCCGTCGACATCGACTGGCTGCCGCGCGACCAGACGGAGGCGCTGTTCGTGCGCCTCGAGGCGACCGAGGAGGACTGGAACACGACCCGGGACCGGCGCGACGCCCGCCTTACCGCGCGCGTCGACGACGTCGCGATGGTCGTGCGGCTCGAGCAGTTCCGCGGGATCACGGCGACGCGCGTCACGGTCTGCGCGATCAACGGCTTCTCGCACGCCGGGCTGCGGTACTTCCAGCGCTACCGCATCGCCGTCGACGGGCGCGAGATCGAGGACATCGAGGGCCGCCACGTCATCCTGCCGCGCGGCGCGTTGATCCGGCGCACGTCCGTCGGACCGGACGCGAGCCGCCTGTCCGGCTGGACCTACGTGCGCGACGAGTTGCCGGTCCCCTCGTGGGCGCCGGAGCAGGCCGCCCGCGACACCGAGCGTCGCACGTCGTTCCCCATGACCGACTTCGACGGCAAGCCGGTGAACCTGGGGCCCTACAACTTCTTCTGGCCGTACCACAGCCTGGGCGACTCGCACGGCGGCTGGGGCGTCGGGCCGTTCCACGGCGGGCCGGACGACTGGCTCGTGTGCGCGGAGGGGCGGCGCAACCGCGAGGCGGAGATGCTGCTCGCGTTCCAGCGCCCGATCTGGATGTTCGACGACGACTTCCAGCCGCTGGTGCTGCAGATCCCCTACTGGATGGGGCGCACCTTGCAGCACCAGCCGGAGGGCTTCCGTCCGCGCCTGGAGGGCTGGTGTCCGTACGAGCGCGAGCTGTTGCGCTACGCCTTCGCCGACCACACGCACCTCTCGCGCGGAACGTCGGGCGCGGCGGCGGTCGCGCCGTGGGACGCGTTCGCCGTCGACTGCATGGCGATGGTGCTGGCCGACTTCAAGACGGCGAACAGCATGACGCGCGTCATCGGCGAGGACGGCGAGGGCAACCCGATCCCGCACCCGGGCTCGAAGAACGTCCACCGCCTGCAGTTCCCGCTGTGGAAGACGATCGAGATCGCCGACGGCCCGACCAGCAGCGGCGGCGACCGCGGGCTGGCGCACAAGATGCGCTTCCTGCGCTGGTGTCGGCCCTACTTCCCCGCGGAGGACCTGAGGCCGTTCGAGGACGGCCTGCGCGAGCTGGCGCGCAAGCTGGCGGACCAGTACGGCATCACGCACGGCAACGCGGAGCCCGGGTACATCGGGCAGGCCGGCGGGCGCCTCACGAAGCCGCTCGTCGCGCCCTACTGCCAGGTCTTCCACCAGCAGTTCGTCACCTACGAGTTCCGGCGCTTCGGCGGTCTGGACGACCTGGCAGAGCGCAGCGCGCGCTTCCTGACGCGTCGGCCGCCGTCGTTCTTCGAGGTGCGTCCCGGCGCGCCGAACGACACCTGCTACGACCGCAACAACACCGCGGACGCCGACCAGAAGGTCAAGTTCTACGCCTACGAGGCCTACGCCTCGCTGACGCACGACTTCCTGCCCGGCTTCGACGACCCCGCGGAGTTCGTGCGCCTGATGGGCACGCGCGGCATCAACGGCAGCTCGCAGGACCTGGACAACGTGCCGCGCCGCTTCTGGGAGCGCGGGATGTAGCGCCCGCGCTACCGCGTCGCCGCCGCCAGGCGCTGTTCGCGGGCGGCGCGGAAGCCCTCGAGCGTCCAGTCGGGGTCGGTCTCGTAGCCGAGGCGCAGGAGCAGGTCGTTCCAGCGCTCCTTGAAGGCGGCGACGTGGCGCTCGTTCCAGTGGTTCACCCAGTCGCCGGGCTCGCCCTTGCGGTAGTGGCTCTTGACGTCCTCTTCGCCGCGGTCGCGTCCCTTGGTGAGCTTCTCGAAGCGGTTGTCGTAGACCATCCCGAGCACGCGCTCGCCGGGGATCGTGTCGAACGGCAGGCGCAGCGGCTGCACCCCCTTCGACAGGCGGTTCGTGATGTTCACGGCCGAGCGCAGCAGGTACGGCAGCCAGCGCTGCTTGTTGTAGTGCGTCTCGTCCAGGACGCCCATGAACGCGAAGACCTCGAGGAAGCCGCGGTACGGGTCCTTCGTGAAGACCTCCTGCTTCACCTCGATGACGTCGTCGCGGTCGTAGTCCCACGACTCCATCTGCGACAGGAACCGGGCGCTGAACTCCATCTCCAGCATCAGCCCGTCGTCCTTGTCGAGCTTCGACAGCGCCTCGCGGTGCGGCACCAGTTCCGGCCACGCGTGCGTCGGGTGGCTGTGCAGGTGCGAGAAGTAGGCCGACACCAGGATGTCGCGCGGGTCGCGCACCAGGTGCATGCCGCGGAAGTCGGGCAGCCCTTCGAGGTGCTTCGCGTCCGCGTTGACGTAGCTGATCCAGTCCAGCCGGTTGCGCCGCACGTGACCCGCCAGGTCGCCCCCGAACTGCTCCTCGTCGTACAGGTAGTCGCGACGCCACCCCGCGTCCGCGCACGCCATGTCCACGATGTTGTGCACCCAGGTCGAGGCGCACTTGTGGTGGCCGAAGAAGGCGAGGAGAGCGGGGCGGGACATGGGCGCGGGGCGGTCGGTGCGGACGGGGATGCTACGGCCCTGTCGGCCCGCGCGTCCACGATCTTGAGGGCCATCGCACGCATCGACAGGAATACGGTGCCAGGCACCTTCCTCCGGATTAGCGGGTCAGGGGTGGGAACCGCCGGAGG
>JAUHYB010000470.1 GCA_030426745.1 bacterium | reverse complement strand
CGTGCACGCGCTGCAGCACGACGGACACGTCGTCCGCCGCCGCGCCGTCGGGCGTGGTGACGAGCCCGGACAGCGTCATCGTCGGCAGTTCGAAGTCGTGGCGCGCGGCCTCCGCCGCCGCGACCTCACGGTGGAAGCGCTTGGAGCTGCCGTTCGTGGAGATCGAGACGTTGTAGCTGCCCGCCGCCGCCAGGCTCAACTCGTACGCGCCGGCCGCGCTCGTCCGCACGGCGTAGGTGCGCGTGTCGTCGTCGCCGCCCTGGAAGCTGACGATCGCGTCCGCGACGGCGACGCCCGCGCGCGTCACCGTGCCGCGCACGACGATCGGGTTCTCGGGCGGCGCGCCCAGCACGACGCGGGTCGTGCCCCCGCGGCCGACGTCGACGACGTCCCGGTGCTCGGACGCGCTGCGCAGCAGCCAGTCCTCGCCGTCGAGCGAGTCGGGCGCGTCGAGCGACACCTCGTAGGTGCCCTCGTCGAGGCCCTCGAAGACCGCGACGCCGCCGGAGTCGGTGTTCTCGCTGCTCCAGTAGTCGCCGTCCTCCTGGTTGACGCGCACGCGGCGCCCCTCGAGCTCGCCGCCGGCCGCCGCGTGGACCTCCACGCGCAGCCGCGCGCCGACGCGCAACCGCAGGTCGACGCCCTCGACCGCCTGGCCCGGCGCGACCTCCAGCTCGTGCGCGACGCTGCTGGCGTAGTCCTCGTGGTCCGCGACGACCCGGGCGGGGCCGTTCGCGATGTCCTCCAGCTCGAACTCGCCGCGCGAGTTGGTCGAGACGCTCTGCATCCACCCGCCGAAGTCGCGCTCGCCGTCCTCGGTGGTCACCGACCGGTTGCGGCCGATGCGCACCTCGGCGCCGGAGATCGGGTCGCCCGACGGGGCGCGCACGATGCCGCGCACGGTCGCCGAGCGCGGGCACACGACGGTCAGCTCGGACCCGTCGTGCGGGATGCGGAACTCGTGGGGCTCGGACTGGATGTGGTCGTGCGCCGCGACGACGAGCGTCCACTCGCCCTCCTGCACGCCGTCCAGCTGGAAGCTGCCGTCGCCGCCGAGCACCGTCGTGCCCGTGCGCGTCTCCCAGTCGATGCGCGACATCTCGCGGTCGACCGGCATCGCCGTGACGTGGAAGCGCGTGACCGCTTCGCCGACGTCGTCGACGACGCGCCCGCGCACGGACGCGCCGGAGTCCAGCGTCAGGCGCAGGTCCACGGCGCCCGGCTGCACCTTCTCGGCGCGCGCGCGCCAGGCGTGCGGTCGGCGCGCGCTGCGGCGCTTCTTGCCGTCCTTGCCCTCGATCGTCTCGCGCGGCGGGCGCAGCGACGCGACCACCCGGCACGATCCGTCGACGGTCAGGCCCGTGAACACGAAGTCGCCGTTCTCGTCGGTCTTCACGGCGGGGATCGACTCCCACATCGAGAAGTCGTCGTCGTCGCTCTCCTGCTCGAGCTTCACCAGCGCGCCGACCGCCGCGCGGCCGTCGGGCCAGCGCACGTGCCCGGTGATCGAGCGGCCGCGGTCCAGCACGATCTCGACGCCCACGCGCTGCTCGCCGTCCTCGAGCCGGCCGACCTCGACGGTCGCGTCGCGGTAGCCCAGCGCCGTGCCTTCCAGGCGGATCTCGCCGGGCCGCACGCCGTAGAACGCGAAGCGCCCCTCGCCGTCGATCTCGTCGGCGACGACCTGCTGGCGGTCGCGCCAGGCGCCCCACTCGTTGCCGCCGACGATGACGCGCAGCTCGATCTTCGGGTCGACCACCGGCTCGCCGCGGTCGTCCAGGATCGTGCCGAAGATGCGCGCGCCCGACTTCATCGCGATGCGGACCTCGGTCACCTCGCCGGGCTTGATCTCGACGTCCTTCTCCGGCGTGCCGCGCTGCAAGAAGTCCGTGCGCACGCTGATCGTGTCCGGGTCGTACTCGCCGGGCGGCAGCGCCAGGAACTCGAAGGTCGACTCGCCGTTCAGGTCCTCGTACTGCGTGACGTTCGTGCCGCTGCTCCAGCGCATCAGCTCCGCGCGGCCGCCGCGCAGCGGTTCCTGGGTCCACGCGAGCTCCAGCGGCGCCTCGATCGTCCCGCGCAGTACGCCGCCCAGCACGGGCTCGAGCACGATCTCGCCCTGCTCGTCCAGGTCGCGCGGCTTCACCTTGTACGCGTCCTCGAGGTAGGCGAAGCGCGAGCGCACGGTCAGCCAGCCGAGGCGCGTGCCCTTCGCCAGCGCGACGCGGAAGGTGCCGTCGTCCTTGACGGCGACCTCGTGCTCGCGGCGCTCGGTGTTCTTGTGGAAGGACCGACCCTTCGCCGCGACGTACATGCGGTCGCCGGGCGGCAGGCCGTCGGGCTCCACCACGCGACCCTCGATCCAGATCACGTCCTTCGGGACGGCCGCGCGCGGGTCGACGACCTCTTCCTGCTCCTCGGGGACCAGCACGTCGCGGGCGCTCGAGCGGGTCGCCGTCGCGTCGGAGCGCGCGCCCGTGTCCGGGGCCCGCAGGCGGCCCGGGTCGTCGTCCGCGGGCCCGGGCGACAGCGTCGTCTCGGGCCCGGCCAGCACCGCGTCCGTCGCCGAGCCTCCGCCGCCGTCCCGCGTCGCGAACCAGATGCCTCCCACGAGGAGGGCACAGACGAGGAGTCCGACGAGCACGAAGAGGGGTCGTTGCATGGGGATCGCTG
>JAUHYB010000469.1 GCA_030426745.1 bacterium | reverse complement strand
GCGGCTCGAACGGCGGCACGTTGCCGTACGCGATCGCGGTCGAGGAGCTCTCGCGCGTCTGCGGCTCGACCGGCCTGACGCTGGCGGCGCACGTGTCGCTGGGCACCTACCCGATCTACAAGTGGGGATCGGACCGCATGCGCGACGAGTACGTCCCGCGCCTGATCGCCGGCGAGTTCATGGGCGCGTACGGCTTGACCGAGCCGAACGCCGGCTCCGACTCCGGCGGCACGCAGACGACGGCCAAGCGCGTCGGCGACGACTGGGTGCTGAACGGCCGCAAGTGCTTCATCACGAACGCGAACCACGCCGGCACCTTCATCTGCACGGCCGTGACCGGCAAGGGCGAGGGCGTGAAGGGCATCTCCGCGTTCGTCGTGCCGCGCGACGCGGACGGCTTCTCGCTGGAGCCCGGTGAGAAGAAGCTCGGCATGCGCGGGTCCGACTGGGCCAGCCTGGTGTTCGAGGACATGCACATCCCCGGCGACGCGATGCTCGGTCCGGAGGGCGAGGGCTTCAAGACGTTCATGAAGACGCTCGACGGCGGCCGCATCTCGATCGGCGCGCTGTCGCTCGGCATCGCGCAGGGCGCGTACGACTGCGCGTTGCGCTACTCCGAGGAGCGCGAGGCGTTCGGCAAGCGCCTGAACGACCAGCAAGCGGTCGCCTTCAAGCTCGCGGACATGGAGACCGAGATCACGGCCGCGCGCCACCTCGTCTACCACGCCGCGCGCATCAAGGACGCGGGCCTGCCGTACGGCAAGGAAGCCGCGATCGCGAAGCTCAAGGCGTCCGAGGTCGCGATGAAGGTCACCTACGACGCGATCCAGATCTACGGCGGCTACGGCTACAGCCGCGAGTACCCGGTCGAGCGCATGTGGCGCGACGCCAAGCTGTGCGTGATCGGCGAGGGCACGTCGGAGATCCAGCGCCTGGTCATCTCGCGCCACGTGCTGCGCGAGCTGCGCGGGAAGGTCTGATGCCGGTCGCGCCCGCCAGCCTGGAGCCGCCCGTCTGGACGCCGAAGAGCGTGCAGGCGGGCGAGTGGCGCGTCACGGCGCTGTCGGACGGCCACTTCCGCCTCGACGGCGGGGCGATGTGGGGCGTCGTGCCGCAGAACCTGTGGCGCGAGATGACGCCGCCCGCCGACGACAACACGATCCTGATGGCGCTGCGTCCGTTCCTGGTCGAGCGCGGCGACGTGAAGATGATCGTCGAGGTCGGCGTCGGTGACCGCTGGGAACCGAAGTGGCGGAAGATCTACCACATACTGCCGACGACCAGCCTGGACGAGACGCTGCGCGCCTGCGGCGTGACGCCCGAGGAGATCACGCACGTCGTGGCGTCGCACTGCCACTTCGACCACATCGGCGCGCAAGTGATGGAGAAGGACGGCGAGCTCGTGCCGCGGTTCCCGAACGCCAAGCACTACGCGCCGTCGATCGAGATCGCGATGGCGAAGGAGCCGGGCCACGCGCGCAAGGGCTCGTACCGCGCGGAGGACCTGCTCGCCGTCGAGGAGCGCGGGCTGCTGACCGGCGTCGAGGGTTCGGCGGAGATCGTCCCCGGCGTGACGCTGCACGTCCTGGGCGGGCACTCCGACGGCGTCAGCGTGATCACGATCAACGAGGACGGCCCCGGCGACACCGCGATCTTCTGGGCCGACGTCGTGCCGACGACGCACCACATCCAGCCGCCGTACATCATGGCGTACGACATCGACGTCGTGCGCTCGTTCGAGGTGCGCAGCGAGTGGATGGAGCGCGCCGCCGCCGAGGGCTGGATCGGCCTCTTCTACCACGACGTCGACCACGCGTTCGGGCGCCTGTCGAAGGACGGGCGGCGCTTCGCGCTGGAACCGATCGCGGGCGAGGACCGCTAGGGGACGCGCGCCGTGCGCATCGTCTCGCTCTGCCCCAGCTTGACCGAGCTGGTGTACGACCTGGGTCGCGGCGACGAGCTGGTCGGCATCACGAAGTTCTGCGTGCACCCCGCGGATCGCGTGGGGGACGTCGAGAAGGTCGGCGGCACGAAGGACCCGAAGGTCGATCGCATCGTCGCGCTGGCGCCGGACATCGTCCTCTTCAACGAGGAGGAGAACCGCCGCGCGGACCACGACGCGCTGGTCGATGCGGGCGTGCGGTGCTTGAACACCTTCCCCAAGGACGCGCCGGGGACGGCGGAGATGGTGCGCGAGATCGGCGCGGCGCTGGAGCGCCCGGACGAGGCCGCCGCGATCGCCGCCGACATCGAGCGCCGCACCGCGCGCGTCCGCGCCGCTGCGGAGGGGCGCGCGCCGGTGCGCTGGGCGTACCTGATCTGGCGCGAGCCGTGGATGTCCGTGAACCGCGACACCTTCGCGAACGCCTTGCTGGAACAGGCGGGCGGCGTGAACGTCTTCGCCGACGAGGCGGAGCGCTACTGCACGATCACGCCGGAGCAGCTCGCCGCCGCGCGGCCGGACCGCGTGTTCCTGTGCACCGAACCGTTTCCGTTCCAGGAGAAGCACGCCGACGAGTTGGCGGCCGCGACGGGCCTGCCGCGCGACGCGTTCCGCATCGCGGACGGCGAGTACCTGTCGTGGCACGGCTCGCGCACGCCGGACGGGATCGACTACGCGGAGGCGTTGATCGCGGGGTGACCGAAGGTACGGTGCCAGGCACGAAATCGTCG
>JAUHYB010000468.1 GCA_030426745.1 bacterium | reverse complement strand
TCTGTTGCAGCGGGTGCTGCGTCGCGCACCACCTGTCGGTGCGCGGGGCGGAAGGGCACGTCGACCGCATGGCCGCGCGGCTGGCGCTGTCCGCCTTCCTGTCGATGGGCGTGATGGTGTTCTCGCTCGCGACCTACGGCGCGACCCTGTGGCAGGGCGGTGACGCGGACGAACTCGGGTCCGAGGCCGCCGCCGCGCTCGACGGCGTGTACCGCCTGGGCGCCTTCGCGCTGGCGACGCCCGTCGTCTACCTGCTGGGCCTGCCGCTGCTGGACGCCGTCGCGCGCATGAAGCGCTGGCTGTCGGCGGACGGCTTGATCCTGGTCGGCGCGTTCAGCGCCTACGCCGTGTCGGCCTGGAACACCTTCGTCGAGGGGCCCGAGGTCTACTTCGAGACGGCGACGATGGTGCTGGTGCTCGTCGGCCTCGGGCGCTGGCTGGACGCGCGGGCGAAGGAGCGCGCGCGCGGCGAGTTGCGCCTCTTGTTGCCCGACCGCGAGCCGCCCGCGCGGCGCGTCGAGGGCGACGCCGAGCGCGAGGTCGACGCCGCGGAGCTGGCGGTGGGGGACCTCGTGCGCGTGCTGCCCGGCGAGCGCCTGCCCGTCGACGGGGAGGTCGTGGACGGCCGCTCGTTCGTCGACGCGTCCGCGCTGACCGGCGAGTCCGAGCCGCGCAGCGCCGGCCCCGGTGACCGCGTGCTGGCGGGCGGGACGCTCGTGGACGGCACGCTGGTCGTGCGCGCGACCGCGACCGGCGCGGGGCGCGTGCGCGACGAGGTCGAGCGCCTCTTGACCGAGGCGCTGGGCGCGCGCGGCCGCTTCGTGCGCATCGCCGACCGCGTGGCGGCCTTCCTGATGCCCGGCGTCTTCGCGGTCGCGCTCGGCACGCTGGTCGTGCACTGGCAGCGGTCGGGGCCGGAGGAGGGCCTGATGAACGCGCTCGCCGTGCTGCTGATCTCCTGCCCGTGCGCGCTCGGCATCGCGACGCCGCTCGCGTTCTGGTCGGCGCTGTCGGAGTGCTTCCGCCGCGGCGCGCTCGTGCGCGGCAGCGAGGTGATGGAGCGCCTGGCCGCCGCGCGGCGGGTGTTCTTCGACAAGACCGGGACGCTGACGGACGGCGAGCTGGAGCTGGTCGGCGTCGAGGCGGACGACCCGGACGAAGCGCTGCGCGTCGCCGCGGCGCTCGAGCGGCACAGCGAGCACCCGGTCGGCCGCAGCCTGGTGCGCGCGTGGCGCGGCAGCGCGGGACGGTCGGCTCCGCAGTCGCCGTCGCCCGCCGACTTCCGCGTGCTGCCCGGGCGCGGGGTGCAGGGCGTGCTGGACGGCGAGACGTGGCGCGCCGTGCGCGCGGACCGCGCCGAGGGGGCGGACACCTGCGTCGAGCTGCACCGCGGCGACGAGCGCGTCGCCGTGTTCCGCCTGCGCGGACGTCCGCGCCCCGAGGCGGCGGGCGTCGTGCGCGCGCTGACCGACCGCGGCCTGGCGCCGGTCGTGTTGACCGGCGACCACGAGGGACCGGCGCGCGCGCTGGCGGACGAGCTGGGCGTCGACTACCGCTCCGACCTGCTGCCCGCCGACAAGCTCGAGCGCATCCGCGCCGCCGGCGCGGGGTCGGTGTTCGTCGGCGACGGCTTGAACGACGCCGCCGCGCTCGCCGCCGCCGACGTGGGCGTCGCGGTGCACGGCGGATCGGCGCGCTCGCTCGACGTCGCGTCGGTGAATCTGTTGCGCCCGGGTCTCGGGTCTTTACCCGATCTGTTCGAGCTGTCGCGGCGCGCGGTGAGGACCGCGAAACAGAACCTCGCGTGGGCGTTCGGCTACAACGCGATCGGCCTCTGGTTGGCCGCTACGGGCCGATTGAGCCCCATCTTCGCCGCTTCCGCGATGGTCGTCTCCAGCGTCGTCGTCGTGCTGAACTCGGCGCGCATCGCGCGCTCCGGCGCGTCGGACGCGCACGATTCCGGAACGAACGAGCGCGACGAAAGTTCTCGCGAGGGCCTTGTCAGCCGCGCGGAGTCCGCGTAGATACGGCGCTCGACGCGGCGGAGAACCCGCCCGCGCACCACGACGACATGCTCACGCACACGCGACGACACACGCAGCGCTTCGGCACCAAGGCCGCGCTGAAATCGAAACCGGACCGAAGGGATCCGGTGCACGTCCGTGTGTTGAAGAGCTAGTCGACCAGAGCTCCGCACACCGAGAAGGGCCCCCGGATCCACGCGATCCGGGGGCCCTTCTCCGTTCGCGGCCCGCCGCGACGGAGCGCCGACCCCCGACCCGATCCCCGAGAACCGAGACCGCGAAGGACCAGAGCCATGACCACCAAGCCCAAAGCCATCGAGACCCCCTGCCCCGAGTGCGACGCCGTGATCCGCGCCGAGGAGACCCCGTTCGTCCACGAGATCCTGCCCTGCGCCGACTGCGGCCTGGAGCTGGAGGTCGTGTCCGTCGATCCGTTCGAACTGCGACCCGCACCGGAGGTCGAGGAGGACTGGGGTGAGTAGCACCGACCGAAGCGCCGGACCGATCCGCGAGCGGCGGTTGCCCGCGCTGATCGAGTCCACCCTCCGCGAGGGCGAGCAGTTCCACGGCGCGGACTTCACGAGCGACCAGAAGGTCGCGCTCGCTCGCGCGCTCGACGCGTTCGGCGTCGAGTACCTCGAGTTGACGTC
>JAUHYB010000467.1 GCA_030426745.1 bacterium | reverse complement strand
TCACCGCATGCCCAGCCGCTTCGCCAGGTGGTAGAGGTTGCTGCGGTCCATGCCGAGCGCGCGCGCCGCGGCCGCCCAGTTGTCGCCGGCGCGCTCGAGCGCCTGGCGGATGCGCGCGCGCTGGTAGTCGCGGACGCCGTCGCGCAGGGGCACGCCGGTGTTCCCGCCGGAGATCGCCGCCGCGTCGGTGCTCGTCGTCGCGCCGGTCGTGCGCGGCGCCTCGCCGCCCTCCCCCAGGTCGTCCTCGCCGACGTGCACCGGGTCGCCCGGCGCGACGCGCGCACCGGCGCGCAGCACGGCGCGCGTCACGACGTTCTCCAGCTCGCGCACGTTGCCCGGCCAGGCGCGGCGCGACAGCTCGCGGGCCGCCGCCGCGTCGATGCGGATCGGCCCCGTGCCCAGCTGCCGGCGCGCGCGGTCGGCCACGTGCCCCGCCAGCATCGGCACGTCGGTCGGGCGCTCGCGCAGCGGCGGGACGTGGATGCGGTACACGTCCAGCCGGTGCAGCAGGTCGGCGCGGAAGCGCCCCTTGCGCACCTCGTCCTCCAGGTCGCGGTTCGTCGCGGCGAGCACGCGCACGTCGACGTGCGCCGGGTGGTCCGCGCCGACGGGCTGCACCTCGCCCTCCTGCAGCGCGCGCAGCAACTTCGGCTGCACGTGCAGCGGCAACTCGCCGACCTCGTCCAGCAGCAGGCTGGCGCCGTCCGCCACGCGGAACTTGCCGGGGCGCGCCTCGTCCGCGCCGGTGAACGCGCCCTTGGTGTGGCCGAACAGCTCGCTCTCGACGATCGACTCGGGCAGCGCGGCGCAGTTCACGTAGACCAAGGGCGACTCGGCGCGCCCCGACCGCGCGTGGATCGTGCGCACGACCAGCTCCTTGCCGACGCCCGTCTCGCCGGTGACCAGCACCGGGAAGTCGGACGGCGCGACCAGGTCGATCTCGCGGCGCAGGCGTTGCATCGCGTCGCTCTCGCCCAGCAGCACGCCGCCGCGGCGCTCGAGCACCTCCTGCACCAGGTCGCGCGCGACGAGTCCCTGGTGCGCCGCGCGCCGCTCCAGCGCGTCGATCAGGTCGCTCGTGCGCATCGCCGCCGCCGCCAGCGCGGCGAGGTACTCGAGGAACCGCGTGTCGACGCGGTCGAACGCGCCGGGCTGCAACGCGTCGGCGGTCAGCACGCCGACCAGCTCGCCCTCGACGCGCAGCGGACAGCCGAGGCACGCGTGCACGTGGAAGTCCGGCGCCGACTCGATCAGGCCGTCGTAGGGATCCGGCAGCGGGCTGTCGGCCGGGAACAGCGTCGGCTCCTCGTGCTTGCAGATCAGGTCGAGCCGCGGGTGACCGCGCAGCGGGAAGCGGCGCGTCGTCCAGCCGGTCGACAGGCCGTGCGCCGCGACGGGCACGAGCTCCTCGCCGTCGAGCCGCAACAACACGGCGGCGTCGCAGGGCAGCGCGCGCACGACCGCGTCAACGAGGCGCCGCGAGCGGTCCTCCGCGGTCAGGGACGCGGTCATGTCGAGGGCGATCGGCAGCAGGTCGCGGAGGCGGGTCTCCGTGGTCATTCTCACAACTCCTGTTGTGATCGCAACACTATCCGAGCGCGGTAATTTCGACAACTCCGCACCCCGAATCCCCCCGGAAGGTCCCGCGAGGCGCGATCGGCGGCCTGGCACACCCCGTGCGGAGAGAGGGGCGCACCGCCCGGGCCACGGCCCGGCGCCACCACTCCCCCCACGACGGAGACCGCCATGCGGACCACGCCCCTGCCCCTGCACCCCGACCGCACGCTCGCCGAACTCGCGACGACCCAGGCCGGCGCCTCGCGCGTCTTCCACCGCCACGGCCTCGACTTCTGCTGCGGCGGCCAGGTGACCCTCGCCGACGCCTGCGCGAAGGCGAAGCTCGACCCGACCATGATCCTCGACGAGCTGCGCGTCGAGACCGACCGTCCCGGCCTGTTCGTCGACTGGGACGAGAAGACCGTCGAGGGGATCCTCGACCACATCCTCGTCCACTACCACGAGCCGCACCGCGAGGAGCTGCCGCGCCTGGTCGCGATGGCGCGCAAGGTCGAGTCCGTGCACCGCGAGAAGAGCGCGTGCCCGCACGGCCTGGCCGCGCACCTCGAGCGCATGGCCGAGGAGCTCGAGCTGCACATGCAGAAGGAGGAACAAGTGCTGTTCCCCATGTTGCGCAGCGGACGCGGCCGCATGGCGGCGATCCCGATCCAGGTGATGGAGCAGGAACACCGCGACCACGGCGGGAACCTGGAGCGCCTGCGCGAGCTGACGCAGGGCTACACGGCGCCGGCGGAAGCCTGCGGCACGTGGGTCGCGTTGTACCTCGGCCTGCACGAGCTCGAGCGCGACCTGATGGAGCACATCCACATCGAGAACAACGTCCTCTTCCCCCGCGCGCTGCGCGCTTGACGCCCCGGAACCATGACCAACGATCGCAAGCTGTGGGCGTCGCTCGTCCTCGTCGTCGCGGGCACGTTCATGATCCTCGGGTTCTTCGGGCGCGAGATCTATCGACAGGCACCGCCGATCCCCGACCGCGTCGTCGACGCGTCGGGCGCGGTGCTGTTCACCGGCGAGGAGATCCTCGACGGGCAACAGGTGTGGCAGAGCATCGGCGGCCAGCAGGTCGGGTCGGTGTGGGGCCACGGCGCGTACCAGGC
>JAUHYB010000070.1 GCA_030426745.1 bacterium | reverse complement strand
CCGTGTGCTTCCGCATGCCAGTGCGTGAAGCGCCGTACGAGTCGCGCGGGACGAACGTGCATCCGTTCTTCGCGGGCCTGTTGCCCGAGGGTCTCCGGATGCGCGCGCTCGTCCGCGGGACGAAGACATCGGAGGACGACCTGTTCAGCCTGCTCGCCGCTTGCGGCGCGGACACGGTCGGCGACGTGCGCGTCCACGCGCCCGGAGAAGCGCCGACCGTCGCGCGGCCGGTCATCGACCTGGCGAGCGTCGACTCACTCTCGTTCGACGACGTACTGCGGTCGAGCCTCACCTTCGGCGAGACCTTCGACCGAGCGATGACGTCCGGCGTTCAGCCCAAGGTCTCCGCCGCGATGATCTCGATGTCGGTCGAAGCGTCGAGGCGCGGGAAGTCGTACATGCTGAAGCTGACGCCCTCCGACTACCCGAGGCTCGTGGAGAACGAGTTCTTCTGGATGCGGTTCGCCAAGGGCCTCGGGCTGCAGGTCGCCGAGGTCGCGCTCCTCCACGACCGCGACGGCGCCGCGGGTCTGCTCGTCGAGCGCTTCGATCGGGTCCCGGGGGCGACCAGGAACGCGCCGCGGGTCGCCGTGCACCAGGAGGATGCGTGCCAGCTGCTCGACCGCTACCCGGCGGACAAGTATCGGCTTCGGCTGCGGGAGATCGGCGAGGCACTCGACGTCTGCTCGGCCCCCATCGTCGAGCGCGCGCGCCTCGTCCAGCTCGTGGCGCTCTCGTACGCGATCGGGAACGGCGATCTGCACGGCAAGAACATCAGCGTTCGCGTGCACGGCGGCGACGTGCGACTCAGCCCGCTCTACGACGTGCTGTCGACGCTGCCGTACGGCGACGACCGCATGGCCCTCGGCGTCGAGGGTCGAGACAAGAACGTGACGCGCCGGGACATCGTGAACTTCGGCGAGCGCATCGGAGTGCGCGAAGCCGCCACTGCGCGGTTCGTCGATCGCCTGGTCCCGGCCGTCGGCGCCGCCCTCGAGCGACTCGGGGAGATCGGGCTGCCGCCGGACCTCGAGCGACGCACCCGTCTCGGCATCGCCGCGCGACTCGACGACCTGGCGAGATAGGGCGCGCCTCGTTCCGTGGTGCGCGCGACGCGCGGGGCCGCGCGCGTTAGACTCCGCGCTCGGCGGGCGTTCCGGACGCGCCCGCCCGCGCGAGTCGCCCGCGGCTCGCCGCCCCGGCTCGATCCGCTCGGGATCGCCGGACCCACCCCCGCACGCGACACCCGTCGCCCCGAGGTCCCCGCATGCCGCGCCCCGTCCGGAACCCGCCCAACCCCTACCTGTCGCGCGAGCTCGAGTGGCTCGGTCCGCCGCCCGACGCGCGCGTCGAGGTCCACGAGGAGACGGCGCGCCGCTTCCTCAACCGCAACGACAGCCCCGACGTGCCGTTCGCGTGGTCGGGGAACCCCTACCGCGGCTGCGCGCACGCCTGCGCCTACTGCTACGCGCGCGCGACGCACCAGTACCTGGACTGGGGCGCGGGGACGGACTTCGACACCAAGCTCGTCGTGAAGCGCAACGCGCCGGAGCTGCTGTCGCGCGAGCTGGCCGCGCGCGGGTGGACGCGCGAGTGGATCGTGTTGTCGGGCAACACCGACTGCTACCAGCCGCTGGAAGCGAGCTACCGCCTGACGCGCCGCTGCCTGGACGTCGCGCGGGCGCGCGCGAACCCGGTCGCGGTGATCACCAAGGGCGCGCTGGTCGCGCGCGACGTCGACGTGCTGGCGGACCTCGCGCGCGGGCCGGGCGCGCGCGTCGTGATCAGCGTCGCGTTCCACGACCAGGACCTGGCGCGCGCCGTCGAGCCCGGCGCGCCGTCCCCCGCGACGCGCTTCCGCGCGCTGCGCGCCCTGGCGGACGCGGGCGTCCCGTGCGGCGTCGCCTTCGCGCCGCTGATCCCCGGCCTGAACGACGACCAGATCCCCGGCGTCCTGGAGGCCGCGAAGGAGGCCGGCGCCGAACGCGCGTTCCTGTCGATGCTGCGCCTGCCGCGCGAGGTGCGCGACGTCTTCGAGGAGCGCCTCGACGCGCGCCTGCCCGGTCGCAAGCGCAAGGTCCTGTCCGCCGTCGCCGACGCGCGCGCCGGCCAGCTGCGCGCGAGCGAGTTCGGGACGCGCATGCGCGGCAGCGGACCGCGCTGGAAGCTGGCGTGCGACCTGTTCGACCTGCACGCACGGCGGCTGGGGATGGACGGCGACGAGTGGGCGAGCCTGCGCGCGGCGGCGCCGGTGCAGCGGGAGTTGTTCTGAGCTCGGGGGCAGCACGCCGAGGCGGAGCGCGAGCGATTGCGAACGAGGCGCACGACGTCGCCCGCGGCCCGAGAAGGCACATGACACGCGGCGAGCGCTTCCGCTCGCCGAACGTCCACGCCGGGCGTGAGTCTCTCCGAGCAACGGGAATCCTCGCCTGGAAGTTACGCACGAGGCTCGCCGCGCTATCCCAACAAGTCCTGGGACGGGGCCCCCGCTCCCCTTCCGCGCTCTCTCCGCGGCGCTCGCGCGCCGCGTCATCCTCAAGGAGACTTCCCATGCTCCCTCGCGTCCTCGCGTTCCTGCTCGCCGCGTCCGCGTTCACCGGCACCGAATCGTTCGCGCAGTGCCCCGCCGACGACACCTTCGAAGACAACGACACGCCGTCCACGGCGTCCGTCCTTCCCGTCGGTACGACCACCGGCCTGTTCGTCCACGGCGGCGCGCACCCGAACGGTCCTGACTTCGACTACTGGTTGATCCCCGCCGTCCCGCAAGGGCACCAGGTCGTGGTCGACTTCCACAACGTCACCTTCAACGAACGGCTGCGCGTCCTCCTGTCCCCCACGCAGTACGGCAACCCGACCGGCGCCACTTCGGCCTTGCAGGACGAACGCATCGTCGACTCGAACCCCGCCGCGTTCGCCCAGGACTACGTGCTGGAGGTCAGCCCGCAGTTCAACAACGACGCCCTGGTCTGCGACGAGTACACCTTGACCCTCAGCGTCGTCCCCGACCCCTGCATCGCCGCGAACGATGACGCCCTCGAGGACAACGACAGCTGCAACTCCCCCACGGTCCTGACGCCCGGCACGTACACCGGGCTGCGGATGACGCCCGAGGACCGCGACTTCTACACGGTCGTCGTCCCGACGGGTCAGGAGCTCGTCGTCGACCAGACCGACCCGGGCGAGGGGATGGGGTTGAAGCTCAACCCGCAAGACGAGTGCATGGGTAGCGGGTACTACACTCGGACGCACTTCAACGGCCCCGGCGGGACCCGCACGCTGACGTTCGCCAACGACTCCGGGCAACCGCTCGCCGTCTCCGTGCAGAGCCTCATCTGGGGCCCCAGCTGCGCGTTCTACGACCTGTCGATCACGCTCGTTCCGAGCGAGTGCTCCATGGCCGTGGAGGACGTCTTCGAGCCCAACGACGACTGCGCCTCGAGCGCGCCGATCGCCGCGGGTTCGCTCACGAACCTGTTCATGAGCCGGACGTCCCCGGACCACTACTCGGTGCAAGTCCCCGCGGACACCGAGCTCGCGCTCGACCTGGACACGACCTCGGGGTCGGCGCTCGTCTCGCTGGAGCTGTTCTCCGACCCGGCGTGCACCCTGCGGGTCGACGACGCTTCGGGCTCGAACGCCTCCGTCCGCTGGACCAACCCGACCGGGAGTCCGGCGACCATCTACGCCAAGTGCGCGATCGAGGTGCAGTCGGTCGGCAACTGCGCGCAGTACGACCTCGCGGTCGCGCTCCTGCCCAACTCGTGCATCACGTCGTTCGAGGAGGACCTGTACGAGGACAACGACACCTGCGCCACGGCGACGCCGCTGTTCCACGGCTTCGACCCGTCGCTCGGTTTGCGCAACGGTGACGACGACTTCTACACCGTCACGCTGCAGGGCGGTGAGTACATCGGCGTCTACGTGATGGAGAACGAACCGGACGTCGTCATCGAAGCCTTCGTGTACAGAAGCTCCGGGGTCTGCGGAGACACCACGAACGGGTTCCTGTACTACAACAACAGCGACTCGAGCGACCAGACCGCCGACTTCCTCCTGGCGCAGCCCGGCTTCACCCCGGGCACGTACATCCTGCAAGTGCGCATCGCCGCGGGCTCCACGCGCAGCTGCGCTCGCTACGACCTGTTCACGCGGTCGAGCAGCGACCCGAACGCCCGCCTGCTGTGCGTCGGCGACGGCTCCGCCGGTCTCCCCGGCGCGCACGACACGGCCTGCCCGTGCGGCAACGCCTCCGCGCCCGGCTCCGGCGAAGGCTGCGTGAACAGCCAGGGACACGGCGCGCGGATCCGCCTGGTCGGCGCTCCGACGGCGTTCACGACGCCGTCCGAGCTCTACTTCACCTTGTCGCGGGCGCGCGCGAACACGCCCGCCCTCTTGCTGCAGGGCGCAGAGCCGATCGCGCGGCCCTTCCGCGACGGCATCCTCTGCATGGGCAACCCCACCGAGCGCATCGAGACCCTCTTCACCGACGCCGCCGGCAGCGCGACGTCGACGACCGACGCGGCCGTCGCGGGGCTCGTCGACCCCGGCGACGTGCGCTACTACCAGTTCTGGTACCGCGACCCGATGCTGTCGCCCTGCGGCAGCGGTTCGAACTTCAGCAGCGCGCTGTCCGTGCGCATCGAGTGAGCCCCGCGGGGCGCGGACCGTGCACGAGGGCGGAGGCGACCGATCGGTTGCCTTTGCCCGTTCGTTCCGCGCGAGTCGTCGGGGCGCCGCTCCGCCCCGCCCCGCCCAGCCCAGCCCAGCCCAGCCCCGCCCCGCCGCGCTCGTCGCGAAGTCGGAAACCGGATCCGCGCCGGGGGGTATCCTGGACGCTCGCACGGGTCCCGCCCGTGCTCGTTCGCTCGCTCTTCCCCCTCTTCCACTCCCCGAGGTCCCCATGCACCGCACCTCGTTCGCCCTGCTCGCGACGCTCGCCGCGTCTTCGCTCCTCTCCGTCGACGCGCCGGCCCAGTGCCCCACAGACGACGCCTGGGAGGACAACGACCTCTGTTCGTCCGCCGTCCTGCTGGCGCCCGGCACCTACACCGGCCTGCGGACGGATCCCGGCGACCACGACTACTACTACGTGCAGCTCGCGCACGGCTACGAGGTCGTCGTCGACCAGACCGACTCCGGGGCGTTCGCCGGGCTGCGGCTCGGGGCGCTGTCCGACTGCATGGGCGGCACCGACGCGCAGGAGAGCCTCGGCGGCGCCGGCGGCGTCCGCACCCTGACCTACGGCAACACGACCGGGTCGACCATCTCGGTGGGGATCTGGAGCGGCGCCTGGTCGTCGAACACCTGCGAGACCTACGACCTGACGGTGTCGGTCGTCCCCGGTGACTGCGCGCAGGCGCAGGACGACGTCCACGAGCCGAACGACTCGTGCGGCAGCGCCGTCCCGATCGGCCCCGGCGCGTACCCGAACCTGTTCACGGACGTCGTGAGGCAGGACTACTTCGCGATCACGGTCCCGCCCTTCGAGACGCTGGTGCTGGACACCACGCGCGCCTCCGGCGAACCGCTGGTCTCGGTCCTGTACGGCGACGCGTCGTGCAGCACCACGATCGGCGAGTCGTACAACGACGGCGGGTCGATCCGTTACTTCAACGCCGACGGCGCCGCCAAGACGGTCTACGTCCGCTGCGGGGTCTTCGCCCAGGGCTGCACGCTCTACGACCTGTCCGTCGCGTTCGTCCCGGACCTCTGCGACGGCTCGGAGGCCGACGACCTGGCCGAGCCCAACAACACCTGCAGCCAAGCGACCCCGCTCCACCTGGGCCTCGAGACCGGCATGTTCGTGCGGCGCGGCGACCCGGACGTCTACGAGGTCACGCTGCAGGACGGCGACGTCTTCCTCTTCACGCTGACCGAGAACAGCGCGTTCGGACACGTCCGGTACTACCTGTACGACGACCCGGCGTGGTGCGGGAGCCTGACGAACGGCGTCGTGCTGAGCGGGTCCTCGCAAGAACCGCTCTACATCGCGCCCCACCACCAGTCCGCCTTCGGCCTGGTGCCGCACTCGGGCCCCGCGACCACCTACTACCTGATGGTGCGCGTCGAAGACGACTCGCCGCAGAGCTGCGTCGCGTACGACCTGTTCAGCAGCGACACCGCCGGCGCGTACGACCGCACCCTCTGCCACGGCGACGGCACGGCCGGGCCGCGCGGCGCGCACGACACGGCGTGCCCCTGCGGGAACGCGTCGGCCCCCGGCGCGCGCGAGGGCTGCGTGAACAGCCAGGGCCACGGCGCGAAGATGGTCATGCAGCACGACTACGGTTTGGCGTCGAACCCGCCCGAGGTCCTGCGCTTCCAGCTGCGTCAAGGACGACCGAGCGCGCCCGCGATGCTGCTGCAGGGCAGCGACCCGATCGCCCTGCCCTTCCGCGACGGCATCCTCTGCGTCGGCGGTCAGACGGACCGCTTGAAGGTCCTCGTGCTGGACGCCGCCGGCGCGGTCGACGTGCCCGAGACCGCGATCGACGGCTGGGGCGCCGTCCCCGGCGAGACGCTGTACTTCCAGTTCTGGTACCGCGATCCGGCGCTGTCGACCTGCGGCACCGGATCGAACTTCAGCAACGCGCTGTCCGCCGAGATCGTCTAGCGCGCACGCCGCGCCGGAAACGAAAGACGCCGACCTGGTGGGACCGGGTCGGCGTCTTGAGTGGTGGGCGATACTGGACTCGAACCAGTAACCTCCACGCTGTGAACATGGCACTCTACCATTGAGTTAATCGCCCGCAGAGGACCGGAGACTCTAGGAACGGGGCCCCTGCTTGGCAAGCGTCCGGCCCGGCATTTGGCGCGCGGCCCGGGGGGTCCGCGGCGCGTCGCGCGGGCGGCCGGCGAGCGTCGTCGCGGTCCGCGGTTCCGGGGCCGCGGCGCCGGGCCCCGGCGGGTCAGCCCTGGTCGACGTCCTTGCCGACCGAGCGCTTCAGGAGCTCGCCCAGGCGGCCCTCGGCGCGGCGCAGCATCATGCGCACGGCGTCCTCGGTGCGGCCGCCCATCTGCTCGCCGGCTTCGCGCAGGGTCAGGCCCTGGAAGAAGACCAGCTGGATCGCCTGGCGGTGGTCCTCGGACAGCTCGGTCAGGGCCTCGCGCAGGAGGTGGTAGTTCTCGTCGCGCTGCACCTGCCGCGTGATGGACAGGTCGTCGGACATCGGCTCGAAGGTCGGGCCGTCGTCGTTCGGCGAGCCGTCCATCGAGCGTTCCTTGCCCGTGTCGCGCTTGCCCGCCGAGTAGAACTCCGCCCGGTCCCGGATCTTGTTCTGCAGGATCTGGATCAGCCAGCGCAGGAGCGAACCCTCGCCGCGGTAGCCGTAGCTGGAGAAGTCGCGCACCGCCTCGCGGAAGGTGGTCTGGGCCAGGTCGTCCGGGTCTTCCTTCTGGCGCAGGCGCGGGCCGAGGCGGCGGCGCGCCATCTCGACCATGATCTGGTAGTGCCGCGCGAACAACTCGTTCATCGCGGCGGCGTCGCCGGACTGCGCGCGGTTCACCAGCGCCTCGGTGTCGAGCTTCGACAGCTCGACGGCCTCGGCCTGCCGGTCGGTTCCGCTCTCGGGGGGGCCGGTGTCGGGGACGCCGGGGGCGCCGCGCTCTTCGATTCCGCTCATCGCTGGGGGGAGACTAGCCCTTGGTCCGCCCTCGGACCACAGCCGCACTTCCGACGAGGGATTTCGGCCCAGGAGGGCCTCACTTCCCCAGCGAATCCAGGAATTCCGCCTCCAGGAGCACCGTCACGCCCAGCTCCTCGGCCTTCTTCGCCTTGCTGCCGGGCTTGCCCCCCACGACCAGGAAGTCGGTGCGGCCGGAGACCGAACTCGCCACCTTGCCGCCGGCCGACTCGACGGAGTGCTTCGCCTCCGCCCGCGTCATCCCCTCCAGGGTGCCGGTGAAGACGACCGTCTTCCCGGAGAACGGGCTGTCGCCGCTGACCGCGGCCAGGGGCTGGGGCCGGACGCCGCCGTCGACGAGGCGGTCGAGCAACGCCTGGTTGCGCTCGTCCGCGAACCACTCGGTGATCGCGCGGGCGACCTCCGGCCCGATGCCGTCGAGGTGCTGCAGGTCCTCCTCGGAGGTCGCGCGCAGCCCGTCCAGGTCGAGGTGGTTCAGCGCCAGGAGGCGCGCCGTCGCCGGGCCGACCTCCGGGATCGACAGCCCGACCAGGAAGCGGTCGAAGGGCACGCGGCGCCGGTCCTCGAGCTGCGCGAAGAGGTTGTCGACGCTCTTCTCGCCCCAGCGCTCCAGCGCCAGCAGCGCCGCCCGCTTCTCCGGCTCGCGATCGAGGTGGAACAGGTCGCCGGGCGTCTCCAGCAGCCCCGCGTCGATCAGCTGCACGATCTGCTTCTCGCCCAGGCGGTCGATCTCGAAGGCCTTGCGCCCCGCGAGCGCCGCGATGCGCCCCGCGACCTGCGGCGGACACGCGTGGGTGTTCGGACAGCGCCAGTACTTGCCGTCCTGCACCGCCTCGGTCCCGCAAGCCGGGCAGCGCGCGGGCGGCTCGAAGGCGGCGCGCCACTTCCACGCGACGCCGTCGCGCGGTTCGCCGTCGTCACCGAGCAGCTCCGCGGGCACGCCCGCCTTCCAGCCGGCGGGCGCGCGGCCCGTCGCCGCCTTCGCCACGCCGCTGACCTGCGGGATCACGTCGCCCGCGCGGTGCACGAACACGCGGTCGCCCACGTGCACGCCCAGCGCCGCGACGTTGTCCGCGTTGTGCAGCGTCGTGTGCGTCACGGTCACGCCGCCGACGTGCACGGGCTCGAGGTGCGCGCGCGGCGTCAGGCGCCCGTTCACGCCGACCGAGGTCTCGATCGCGCGCAGGGTGGTCGTCGCCTCCAGCGCCTGGAACTTGTGCGCGTACTGCCAGCGCATCGCGCGCGCCGTGCGGCCGAGGCGTTCGCGCAGCGCCAGGTCGTCCAGCTTCGCGACCACGCCGTCCAGGTCGAAGGGGATCTCCGCGCGCCGCTCCTCCATCCGGTCGTGGTACGCGATGCACGCGTCGAGGCCGACGACGCGCTCGGCGTAGCCCGAGTCCGGCAGGCCCCAGTCGCGCAGCGCCGCGTTCAACTCCGTCTGCGTGTCGAAGGACGCGCCGACGAGCTGCGGCGCCGCCCAGGTGTGGAACTCCAGGGGGTAGCGCGCGACCTCCGCCGGCGCGTTGCGGCGGATCGCGCCGGAGGTCGCGTTGCGCGGGTTCGCCAGCACGGGTTGCCCCTCCTCCGCGCGGCGCGCGTTGAACTCGTCGAAGGCGCCGCGCTCGATCAGCACCTCGCCGCGCACCTCCAGCCGCGCGGGGACCGGCCGCAGCCCGTCGGACAGCGCCAGCGGGATGTTGCGCACCGTGCGCAGGTTCGCGGTGACGTCCTCGCCCTGCACGCCGTCGCCGCGCGTCAGGCCGCGCACGAGCACGCCGCCCTCGTACAGGAGCGACGCGCTGACGCCGTCGAACTTGGGCTCGACGGACCACGCCAGCTCGTCGCCGCTCTCCAGCCCGAGGAAGCGCAGGATGCGGTCCTCGAACTCGCGCACCTCCTCGTCCTCGAACAGGCTGTCGATCGACAGCATCGGGACCTCGTGCGCGACCTTCGCGAAGCCCTGCCCCTCCGGCAGCGGCGCGCCGACGCGCTGCGTCGGGCTGTCCGGCGTGACGAGCTCGGGGTGCGCCGCCTCCAGGTCGCGCAGCTCGCGGAACAGCGCGTCGTACTCCGCGTCGGAGATCTCGGGCTCGCTGCGGACGTAGTACAGGCGGTCGTGCCGCGCGATCTCGTCGCGCAGCGCGGCCGCGCGCTCCGCGGCGGAGGGGTCGGGGGTCATGGCGTAACGGTCGCGCGCGGACGCGCGTGGTGGTCGGTGCTGTGCGTCGACGCGCCGATTTTCATCCTGCCGCGCGTCAACGCGCCGGCTTTCTTCCTGCCGCGCGTCAACGCGCCGGCTTTCTTCCTGCCGCGCGTCAACGCGCGAGATCCCCCGGCCCGAAGGCGTCGGGGAGGTAGTCGGAGAGGCGGGCGAGCGTCGCGTCCGCGCCGCGGGGCAGCGCGACCCACAGGTCGGGCGCGAACTCGTGGAGCACCTGGCGACAGGCGCCGCAGGGCGCGAGTCCGCCGGGCCGGTTCGCCTCGATCCAGATCGCGCGGAAGCGCGTCGCGCCGTCGGCGATCGCGCGCGCCACGGCGTTGCGCTCCGCGCAGATCGTCAGCCCGAAGCTGGCGTTCTCCACGTTGCAGCCGGTGAAGACGCGGCCGTCCTCCGCGAGCAGCGCCGCGCCGACGCGCACGTCCGAGTACGGCGCGTGCGCGCGCTCCAGCACGCCCCGCGCGGCCTCGCGCAGCATGGCGAGCTCGTCGTCAGAAGGGCGCTTCGTCGTCTCCGTCGGCGGTTCCACGGCCTGAAGGTTCGTCCCGCGCGCCGCCCGCGTCAATGGCCCCGTCCGAGGGATCGACGTCGTCGCGGTCGCCGCTCGCGAAGGGCGCGCCGTCCAGCGGCTGGAAGCCGTTGTAGGGCACCCGCAGGCGAAGCTGCCGGCGGCCCGTGCGCGGGTCCTCGTGCTCCTCCTCCTCGAAGCGCACGCGCGCCTCGAGCCCGATCAGGTCGCTCGACTCCAGCTGGACCTCGCCGCGCGCGTCGACGCCGAGCGCGCACAGCACCAGCTGCACGCGGTGCACCCCGCGGTCGCTCCAGGTGATCGAGTCCCACCCCGCCGTGCGCCCGGCGTGGTCGCCATCGATCACCTCCAGCCGCAGGTTCCAGCGCGGGCTGCCGTCGCGCGCGAGCCGCTCGCGCACGTCGGTCACGCGGCAGGCGTACTCGCCCGCGGGGACGCTGTGGAACAGGTCGGGCCCGGGTTGGGTCGCGAAGTCGTACTTCATGGTCGCTTCCGCGCCGGCCCGGCGAGCGGCGGGTCCGGCGGCGGAGGGTCAGACCGCGGCCCGCGGCGGCGGTTCGCGCGGCGCTCCTGGAATTCCGCGCGCGTTCCCGGCGCGGGAACGGCGGTCGCCCCGGCTTGCCCGCGCCCGCCGCGGCGGATACAAGCGACGCCTCCCCGCCCCTCCCCGGAGACCGCCATGGGAATGCGCCGCAACCTGCGCTCCGCGCTCGCCACCGTCCTCGTCGTCGTCCTCGGCGCCTACGTCCTGTGGCAGTGGCGCCACGTCGACGAGCCCTTCCTCGAAGGCCTCTCGTACGAGGGCGTCGACGAGACGCTGTCGTCCGCCGACGAGCCCGCCTTCTGGACCTACGCGCTGTGGGTGCTCGGCGTGTTCGTCGCGCTCACCTTCGCGGCGAAGCTCGTCGACTGCTTGCTCGCGAAGGTCTTCCCGGACCGGCCGGCGGGTTCCTGAGCGGCGGCGCGGACCGCGCGCGGGATCACCGCCCGACGACGCCGCCCTCGAGCGGGCCGTCCGCGCCGAAGAGCGTCGCGACGACCTCCTCCGGCTCCTCGCCCAAGAGGCGCAGCTCGAAGGCGTCGGACCGCTCGCCGATCCGATCCGTCACCTCGAACGTGCGCGCGCGGTCGCTCCAGGTGACCTCGTACGAGACGCGCTGCACCTGCGCGAGCAGGCTCTCCGGCGCGACGACGCGCAGGAACAGGAGGTCCGTCCCCGGCTCGCGCTCGACCGCGACGCGCGCTTCCGCGATCGTCGGCGGCAACTGGAAGGCGACGGGGTAGCCGTCGTCGTACGTCGCGCGATCGAAGCCGGTGTCCACGTCGAAGCCGCGGTCGTGGATGTCGCGCCGCAGCACCGCGACGCCCGTGAGCTCGCCGGGCTCGAGGAACAGGAACTCGCGGCGCAGCTCGCCGCGCTCGAAGGACGCGACGGGGCTGCCGCCGGCGCCGGTCAGCGGCGAGTCGCACAGGAACTCGCCGCGCACCAGGTGCTTCGTCGAGGGGTTCGCGGGCACGGCGGCCAGCAGGAGCCCCGAGCGGCGTCCGTCGATCACGCCCCAGTCGCGCACCGCGTCGACGGGCGCGCGCTCGTACGGATCGAACAGCGTGCCGACGCCCTCGCCGACGATCACGTCGGGCAACGCGCGCTCCTCGCCGTCGCGCATCACCAGCGTGACGCCGACCACCTGCGCCTCGCCGTCGACGGACTCGACCGTCCACCCGAAGCCGCTGAACAGGCCGTCGCGGTCGGTGATCGTCGCGCGCGTGGGCTCCACCGGCGCGTCGCCGCCGTTCGCGGCGATGTCGAACGCCCACTTCGCCTGCGAGGTGAAGCGCACCGCGGCGACCTCGTCGAGCACCGCGGGCGCGCCGACGACGTTGACGCGGTACGGGAAGACCGGCGGCGGGAAGGCGAAGGGGTCCGCGCTGGGACCGGCTTCCGCGAGCAGGTCGCGGTAGTAGCCGAGCTCCACGCGCACCGCGAGGTCGTTCGCGTAGCGGCGCGACGCGGCGAGCACGCGCGCGTCGAGCGTCACGTCCTCGATCCCCGACTCCGCCGTGAAGCGCAGCGCGGCCGAGAAGGCGGCCTCGTTCGCGACGCGCGTCGAGGCGCGGCGCAGGTCGTCGGGGTCGGGTTCCGGCGCGCGGGGCGCGTCGGCGCCGACCTCCGCGCCGGACCACTCGACCGCTTCGAGGTGCTGGAGCACGTCGAGGTCGCCGCGCAGCTCGAGCTCCACGCCGTAGGACGGGCGGCCTCCGCGCCAGCCCTCGAAGCGCTCGCGCGCCAGGAGCTGCAGGCGCGGCGGCACGCGCTCGGGCGCGGGGAAGTGCGGCAGCGCTTCGACGGCGACCGCGCTGCCGTCGTCGAAGTCGAGCACGAAGACGGACGGTTCGTGGCGCGGCAACTCGACGCGCGGCGAGGACGCGGCGCGGATCTCGCGCGGCTCGTTGAACGCGAACGACACCAGGTCGATCGGGATCACGCCGCCCCACGAGCGCCGGCTGAAGACGCGCACGCGGCGCAGGCCGGCGAGGTCCGCGTCGAGCCCCAGCGGGCTGACCTCGCCGACGACGCGGTCCGGCGTGGCCTCGCGCAACTCCTCGACGTTCAGCGACGTGACGTCGACGCCCAGCGCGTCGTTGCGCGGCGCGTGCGGGATCACCTCGCGCTCCAGGCGGAACGGCGTGCCGTTGTGGTCCTTGCAGTCGACCGCGACGCGGAACGGGCCGCGCGTGCGCTCCGTCACGCGATAGCCGTCGAGCGGGCCGGCGCCGGACGCGTCGCCGCGCGCGAACGACCGCTCGCCGGACGGCAGCGCCCACGTCGCCTCGTAGATCACCATCACGTTCGCGCTGCCGCCGACGTTCAGGTCGACGTCCCAGACGGGCTCGCCGTCCACTTCACCGACGTAGCGGTCGACGGCTTCGATGCCGAAGCCGTGGCCTTCCAGGATCACGCCCGGCTCCAGCTCCGGCTCCGTCCACGCGGCGAGCTCGTCGAACTCGAGCACCTCGTACGCCGTCGCCGGCGTCGACATGCCGCGCCCCGGCACCGGCTCGCGGAAGAAGACCGTGCCGCGCGGCGCGAACGGGCGCTGGGCGTAACCGTGCACGACGTGCATGCGCGGACCGGGCCCGCCCACGGCCTGCGCCTCGATCGAGCGGAAGGACGGGCCGCTGCCGACTCCGACGCGCACGCCGAGGATGTTGTCCGCCCAGTTCTCGGGGTAGCGCACGCGCAGCTCGTAGAAGTACCAGCGCCGGTCGCCGTCGTCGCCTTCGAGGCGCCAGTCCCACTCGATCGTGACCTCGT